>JAOUMF010000487.1 GCA_029881615.1 Alphaproteobacteria bacterium
AGCAACTGGGGCAAGGCGACGTTTGACGCCATGGTGGCGCGTTCGGAATTCGCCAAGGCGAACCCGGACTTCATGTGCAAGTTCATCAAGACGGTTGCCGACGCCGATTCCGATTACCGGTCGAACCCGGCTTCCTATGGCCCGGGCAGCGCCAAGGCCAAGGCCATCGCCAAGGTTGTCGGCGGCGACGATACCCAGGTTGGCGGCGTTCTGGCGCTGTATGATTTCCCGACCCTGGAGCAGCAGGTCTCGGCGACCTGGCTGGGCGGTGGCGTGGCCGAAGCGCTGAGGGCGACCTCCATGTTCCTGAAGGATCAGGGCAAGATCGACAAGGTGCTCGACAGCTATGACGGCGGCGCCGACGCGACCTATGCCAAGATGGCGCTGGACGGCAAGTGCTAACCGGTTTCTTCTGAACCAGAAGGCCCCGCGCCCGGACCCGATCCGGCGCGCGGGGTTTTTCGCCATAACGGGAATCGGAATCCAGCGATGTCGGCGATACTGAAGCTTGATCATCTGAACGTGTCTTATCCAACGGCGGGCGAGCCGATTCGGGCGCTCGATAATATCTGCATAGAGTTCCAGCCCGAGGAGTTCGTGGTTGCTCTCGGCGCATCTGGCTGCGGAAAGACGACGCTGCTTAATGTCATGGCCGGGTTCATCAATCCCACTTCGGGAACCATCGCTTTGAAGGACAAGCCGATCCACGGGCCGGGCAAGGATCGCGGCGTGGTGTTCCAGAAACATGCGTTGCTGCCCTGGCTGAATGTGCTGGAGAATGTCGAGTTCGGCCTGAAGATTCAGGGGGTCGGCAAGGCGCAAAGGCGTGAAATCGCGATCGACAATTTGAATCTCGTCGGCCTGGCGGATTTCGGAGACCATCCCATTTACCAGCTTTCCGGCGGCATGCAGCAACGGGTCGGGCTGGCGCGCGCGCTGACCTCGGATCCGGAAATCCTGTTGATGGACGAACCGCTGGGCGCGCTGGACGCATTCACCCGCGAAAGCATGCAGGAACTGATTCTCAAGGTCTGGGACAAGACCCACAAGACGGTGTTCTTCATCACCCACAGTATCGAGGAGGCGCTGTTCATGGCCACCCGACTGATCGTGATGTCGCCCCGCCCCGGCCGGATCACGCATCAGTACGATCTGGATTTCTGCCGGAAGTTCATCGCCGGCACGCCTACGCGGGCGATAAAATCGTCGCAGGATTTCATCAAGATACGTGAAGAAATCCTGGCCATCATTCATGGCGAGGAAGAGGAAACCATGTGATGAAGTCCTTGATCGAAATGATCATGTTCTGGCGGAAACCTGACAACGCGGTCGATTCCTATGGCGCGCCGGGTGGCGGCAAAAGCATGATGATCAGCGCCGTCACGGTCGTCGTCCTGTTGTTCACCTGGTGGCTGGTAACCAAACTGGCCCTGGTGAAGCCACTCTTCCTGCCAAGCCCCGCCGATGTTTTCGGCAAGTTTGAAAAAATCGCCTGCACCCGGTTCTATCTTGAGGAGCTATGGGTCTATTTCGGCTTGGTGGAGGAAAATGTGGTCGAATGCGCGGGGTTCAGCGACAGCACCCTGCTTGAGCATACCATGTGGAGCCTTTACCGGGTGTTCTCGGCCTTCTTCCTGGCCGTGGTGACCGCCGTGCCGATCGGCGTGTCGATGGGAATGCACCGGATCAGCCGGGGCGTGTTCGACCCCGTGATAGAATTTTATCGCCCGATCCCGCCACTGGCCTACCTGCCGCTAATCATCATCTGGTTCGGCATTGGCGACAGCGCGAAAATCATTCTGATCTATCTGTCCTGTTTCGCCCCGCTGGCGATCAATGCGCGGGCCGGGGTCAGGTCGGTGTCGATCGAACAGATTCATGCCGCCTATTCGATGGGGGCGACGAAGAGCCAGGTGATCTGGCATGTGGTGCTGAAGGCGGCGCTGCCGGAAATTCTGACGGGAATGCGTATCGCCATCGCGTTTGGCTGGACCACGCTGGTCGCCGCCGAAATGGTGGCCGCGAAATCCGGCCTTGGCGTCATGGTGCTGAATGCCGCCCGGTTCCTGGCGACCGATATCGTTTTCCTGGGCATCGTGGTGATCGGCATCGTGGCATTCTTCTTCGACCTTCTGATGCGCTGGATCGAACGTACGCTGGTGCCCTGGAAGGGCAAGGCCTGATGCGCGGTAACTGATTTATATTGCCGGTACGGCGCGTCCCCAGCCCAAGCCCATGCTGGTGATGTAGACGGCATACAGAAGCAGCAGCAGGGCGCCTTCCCGGCGCGATATGTTCCAGTTCGTGACCATGACCGGTATCAGAACGACACCGGCACCCATCATCACCCAAAGGTCGACCCGCACGAATTCGTCAGCGAAGGGCATGGGGCCAACCATTGATGTGGTTCCCAGGATCAGCAGAACGTTGAACAGATTGCTGCCCAGTACGTTGCCCACGGCGACGTCCGTATGACGCCGCCATGCGGCGATGGCGGTTGCCGCCAATTCCGGCAGCGAGGTTCCCACCGCGACAAGGGACAAGCCGATCACCGACTCGGAGATACCCGCGGCTCGCGCCACACCGATCGCCCCGTCGACCAGCAGTTTGGCGCCGCCGATCAGCGCCGCCAGACCGATCAGAACATACAGCAGCACCAGCCACGTCGCCGTCGGCACACCCGTGGTTTCCTCAACTTCGCGTTCGTGCAGGTCGGCCACCGCGGTGGCGGCGCCGTTCCGCTGGTCGAGACGATAGGACCAGGTTACATAGGCGATCAGCGCGATCAGCATCAGGACACCCTGCCAGGCCTGGATTGCGCCCAGCAACCCAAGGCCGACCAGAAACGCCATCGCAACCATCATCGCCGTGCCATCCCGGCGCACGGAACCGGGATCGCAGATCAGCGGCGCGATCAGCGCCCCCACGCCCAGCACCAGCAGGATATTGGCGATA
>JAOUMF010000489.1 GCA_029881615.1 Alphaproteobacteria bacterium
AGGCGATGGCCGAGGAAGGCGTCATCGCGCATTCGGACCTCGACATATTCCAGTTCGTCGAAACCGCCGAGCAGGCATGCGCGGCCATTGAAGGTTTCTACGCGGAAAACTAACCCGCCATGGTCGGCCCGGATTGACGATGCCGCAATTGCGCGGCGGTCGGTTGGGCGTCGGCCGCCGGCTGATAGACGACGCTGATTTCATCGAATGCGGTGATGGCGGATGCCGTGTCCTTGTTTTCTGCAAGCTCGAACTCGTTGAAGCCGCAGCGTCGCATCGGGTCGATCTGATCGCGCAGCACCTGTCCCGTGGCCCGAATTTTCCCATGGAATCCATAGCGTTCACGAAGCAGGCGAGCAGTGGTGAAATGGCGGCCATCGTTAAGGTTGGGAAAGTCCAGCGCAATCAGCGCGAGCCGGGGCAGGTCCGGCAGGATTTCTTCCACGCGCTCATGGCTCTCCAGTCTCACGCCGAGCGACAGGTTGCGGCCGTATAGTTCTTCGCGTGCCGCTTTCCAACGTTGCAGCGAGAGGGTCGCCGGACGGTCCGTCGGCAGCGCCGCGTCTTCGGCGACATGGGTCCAGGCATCGTCGGTGACCATGGGGTTTTCGTTTCTATAGTCGATCAGTGTCATGGCATTTATTCCGTTCTTGAGTCCTGTCCGTAGAGCGCGTCGCGGAACGGCGTCTGGCCAACACGTCGCAGGCTGTCCAGAAAGCGTTCACCGTCGTGGCGCAGTTCCAGCCAGGTGACGATGATGGTCTCGATCGCGGCGACGATTTCGTCCGCGCCGAAACCTCGACCGATGATCTTGCCGATCGATGCATCTTTCGCGGAACTGCCGCCAAGCGTTACCTGATAGGATTCGGCGCCGGCCTTTTCCAGGCCAAGAATGCCGATATGGGCCACATGATGATGGGCGCAGGAATTGATGCAGCCGGAAATGTTGATCGTCAGTTCGCCGAGGTCGTGGCGTTCGTCGATCTCGGCCAGCCGCGCGCTCAACCGTTGTGCCACGGGGATCGAGCGTGCCGTCGCCAGCCCGCAGAAATCCAGGCCGGGGCAAGCGATGATATCGGTGACGCGCATCAGGTTCGGCGTCGCCAGCTCCAGTGAATCCAGCGCCCGCCACAGATCGAATAGCCTGTCCTGGCGGACATGCGCGAGAACGAGGTTCTGACGGTGGGTCACGCGGATTTCGCCGTGGCTGTATTCATCGGCCAGGTCGGCCAGCGCATCCATCCGGTCGGCCGTCATGTCTCCAGGAATGCCGCCGACAGGCTTCAGGGAAACCGTGACCGCCGCGTGGCCCGGCTGTTTATGCGGGAAAAGATTGGCCGCCGACCAGCGGGCAAAAGCCGCATCCTCAAAGCGTTTGGCCGCGAATGGCCCGCTATCCACGTTGGCATCATAGGGCGGCAGCGCGAACCGGGCGCGAATGCGCGCGATTTCCCGCCCTTCCAGGCGTAGCGCGGAATCGCGGATATGCGCCCACTCCGCCTCAACCAGATCGCGGAACCGGTCGATGCCCAGCGCGGATACCAGAATCTTGATGCGCGATTTATAAAGATTGTCGCGGCGGCCCTCGATATTGAAGACGCGCAGGATGGCCTCCAGATAACTCAAAAGGTCGGCGCCGGGCAGAAAATCGCGGATTGGCTTGGCCAGCATCGGGGTGCGCCCCAGCCCGCCACCGACCCAGACCGTGAATCCGGTTTCACCGTTCGGGCCGCGCAGCATGCTCAAACCGATGTCGTGGACGGCGATGGCGGCGCGATCGTTGGGCGCGCCGTTGATCGCGATCTTGAACTTGCGCGGCAGGAACGAAAACTCCGGATGCAGCGTCGACCATTGCCGGATGATCTCGGCCCAGGGGCGCGGATCCTCGATTTCGTCCGCCGCAACCCCGGCGAACTGGTCCGTCGTGGTGTTGCGGATGCAGTTGCCGCTGGTCTGGATGGCATGCATTTCGACGGCGGCAAGATCGTCGAGAATTTCCGCCGTATTCTCCAGGCTGACCCAGTTGAACTGGATGTTCTGGCGTGTGGTGAAATGGCCGTAGCCGCGGTCGTAACGCCGGGCGATCCGCGCCAGAGCCCGCATCTGCGATGAACTCAGCAGGCCATAGGGGATGGCAACCCGTAGCATGTAGGAATGAAGCTGCAAATAGAGCCCGTTACGCAGCCTCAGCGGTTTGAATTCATCTTCCGAAAGTTCGCCGGAAATCCGCCGGGCTACCTGGCCGCGAAATTGCGCGGCGCGCTCGCGAACCAGCGTGTTGTCTAGATGGTCGTATTTATACATGGCAGCAATCTCCCGTCAGGCGAAGGAAACAGTGGGGCCGTCCGCCCGAACGCGTTCCCGCAATCGGGTTGGCAGAATTTGACCGCCCCGCGTTTCGATTTCGACTTCATGGACTCCGATGACCCGTCCGCTTTTCTCGTCGGCCAGCGCGGCGGCCAAGCCCGCCGTCAGCTGTTCACCGGTCGCGTGGATCGCGGCGGTGGTGATGTTTGGCGACCAGTTTCCCGCCGCGCTACGCCAGACAACCGCGCCATCCCTTAGTCTGTTTGCCGTAATTACCATCCGCGCCATGAAATTCACCTTCGGGGTCAATATATAATGACATTCAAAAATGTATATCAGGTGTAATGATCGTGAGTCAATGTAGTTTATTTTAAATTACATTTTATAAATGTAGAACTATGCCACGGCACGGCATCGCGTATATCTGACTTAAAAGTCGCGAACGCCAGAAATCGTGGACTAAACCTGCTGCGGAAAACTAATCCGGCCAGGACGAATGGTCGCCGACCGCTTTGGGCTCGCCGTCGGGTTTTGGCCGGTCATTACCTTTCACGAAACGCGTATAGATCAGGCTGAGCAGGAACAGGCTGAGGCCGAGGCACAGGAAGGACACGACTCGCCAGAGCCCGCCCATT
>JAOUMF010000025.1 GCA_029881615.1 Alphaproteobacteria bacterium
CGAAGACAAACTGTGTAAATTAAGATGTGGGCGCTGGCAGGAAAAGCTCTGCGGCGATCCCGACGAGCGAGTCGCCCGTTACGCCAGGGAGCGTCTCGACTGGATGGGCGATGTAACTTTATAGACCGAATGGGGGGCTGAAAAACCGCGGAAAACGTCTTTGCATGGGATTGATCCGCATGTTGCTGACCTCTCTCGTCGTCTCTTCCCGTCCTGCGACCGATTGGCCGATTGCCGATGATTGTGCGTCCGTGATATCTCTTATGCGCGTTTCGTATGAACGCTGACAATTGTCGCCTGTTTATCGGGCGGGGTGTGGGGAGACAATACGAGGCGCTCATGGGGAAAATGGTTTGGAAAGACGATTACAGCGTCGGCAACGCCGTGCTCGATTCACAGCACCGTGGTCTGATGGAACTGGTCAACAGGCTGGATGGCGACGAACCGCTGAGCCTGTTGCTGGAAGAGTTGACGCGCTATGCCACAGTGCATTTCCAGACCGAGGAAAAGCTGCTTCAGGCGGTGGGCTATCCGGACCTGGAGCAACAGAAATTCCAGCACAAGGCGTTCCGGGCGTGGCTCGACCGCACCCTTGCGGACTGGGAATCCGGCGGCGAACGGCTTGTGTCAAGCCGGGACCTGAAAGCTTATCTCCGTGTCTGGATTGCCAATCACCTTCAGGTTTATGACGCGGCTTTCAAATCCTGGCTGGAAAAATAGTCCATGGCGCGGGGTGTGGCCCTGTGATTGACTGTTCACTCCATGGCTTCCTTCTCGCACCGATATCCCTTTGATTTGGAAGATGTTCCCATCCTTCTCGCGCAGGGCGCCGTAACGTGGTATTCTTGGCCGGTTACTGGTAACGACGGCAAGGAACTTCTCATGTCTGGGCCTGACCGGCGCAAGATTCGCGAATGGATGATGGCCGAATGCCTGCGGCGGCGTAGTGCCGGGGTGGGCGACGAGACCCTGTTCGTCTGGATGATGGGCGAAGGCTATAATGAGATGGAATCGCTTTCAATGCTGGCCGAGGCCTTGGGATGGACCGGCGCCGGCTTGCGCGCCCAGCCTTTCTGGCCCCGCCTCAGCCCCGATCAGAAAGTCGGCCTGATTCGGGCCAGCCGGGGCGATTTGCCGGCAAGAATCGCTTTGGGCCGGCGAAATTATGCCGAAAAAGGCAAGGGCCACGGAAAGGGCCGTAAGGAAGATTGATCCGGATCGGCCCGGTAAAGAACATCCAAAAGAACCTGAATCCCCACAAAATAGCCGATTTTCCGTTGTATTTCATGAATTTCCCGCGATTGTCGCCTTCCGGGAAGGAGAATGAGGCTTTGCATGATTTAGAATCGAATGCATTTTATTAACTAACCAGCAATATTGCGGCGATAAACTTGATGATTATCCGCTATTGCGGATGGCGTTGGGCTGGGTGGTGGAAGATCAGGCAGGCTACGCTATTACCCCCCCTTTGGATCAGGAACCGATGGCGGACCCGAATACTCAGATTGACTGGTGGATTGCCCAGGCTTGGCAAGAAGCGCAAGGCGGTGCGGAAAGCGATGACCTCGTGGTCTGGCTGCACGGGAATGGGCTGACCGCCGTTTCGTCCTATACGATTCTGCAGGCCGCGCTGGGTTGTGAGCCCCAGGAGGCCAAGGACATTGTATTCGGTCACCCGGTGTGGGCGGACGAAGCCACTGACCTGGATGTCGCCAATCTCGATTATACCTCCGATACGCTGGAGCCCGAACCCGAGCCCGACCCCGCTTTCGAGTTGGACGATTGGGCGGAACAGGTGGAAGAGGAAGGGCCGGTATATGGCGAAGAAGGTTATCAGCCCACCCCGGTAGCGGCTGAACCGGATGAGGCCCTGACATCGGAAGCAGCTTTTGTCCCGGCGGACGATTTCGACGATGAAGGCGATTTCGATAACGAAAGCGGTTTCGACGAGGAATTGGGCGCGGCTCTGGTTTCGGATGCCGGGTCATCGCCGATGGACGATGATGTCCCGTCATTCGCCCAGCCCGCCGAGTCGCCGGCAGAGTTCACGCCTGCCTTTGATCCCGAGCCTCCTGTCGCCCCCGCGCGCCCCCCCATTCTCAGAACGCCACCTTCGACGCCGGCCGAGCGGGCCGCCGTGTTCGCCGGAGCCTTTGGGAAAAAGAAAGACGCGCCGGCGCGAGAGCCGGTGGACGAATTGCCTGCGGCGGGCTCGCTGTCAAAGGTCCCGCCGCTCACGAGTGACGCCGGGCCGACGGGGGAAGCGGAAACCTCGCCGGCCCATTCAGAACCGAACCATCCGCACCAGACCCAGGCAGAGGCCTCAATGCCGCCGCCCTTGGTCTTTGAACCGCTGCCGGAAATCGAGTTGGCGCCCCCCGTGGCGCCGGCCGAGCCCTTGTTCACGGCGGCCCCTTGCACCCCTCGGCCAGTACCTCCAGTGTTTTTACCCGCCGCGCCCCTGCGATCGGTATCCGATCCCGTGGTGGTGGAGGGTTTGGAGCAGGAAGCCCCTCCGCCGGAAGGTGGCGGTGAAATGGAAGACTTATCCAGGCAGGATGACGTCGATGTTGATGACGTCGATGCTTATGACGTCGATGCTTATGACGAATTCGAGCCCGTGACAGCATCGAATGGGCTCGATGTTACCCATGATGAGGCGATCGAGGCGCTGCCCGAAGAGCCCCACGAAGAGGACGCCAGCGATTTGCCGCCCGGCATGATGGAAGTAATGGCGCAAAGCGACGCTGAGCGGAGGCTTCAGGCCGAGCAGCCCGATGCTGGATTGGGTGATTCTTTTCCGTCGATGGATGGGGAAGAAGAACCACTATCTCTCGGTGATGTCCAACACGACGATCAGGAACCGCAAATCATGTTCCTGGCCGAAGAGCCAGACGAGGATGAGGGAGACGGATCGGCGCCTGGTTTCAACGAAGATGAAGCCGGGATATCCGACTCTGAAAATCAGGCGTTGCTTTCTCCTTCGAATGACGAGGTAGATGACGATTCCTTGCCAGTCGCTCTCGAGGATTTGCCTAAAGGCGACACGCCAGCGGAATTGGCTGCCGCGGCGAAATTACTCGGCATCAGTTTTCGCGACCACGATCCCGCCGAGGTTGGCGTGGATCCGGATATGGCTAAGACCGCCAAGGAACTTGGCATCAGCTTTCGTGAGGGAGGTGAGGCAGCGGAAGATAATATGGACGAAATCGCACTTGAGGCGCAAAGGCTGGGAATCAGCTTCCGGGATGCCGGGCCGGGCACGGGCAAACCTCAAAAACCGCTAGTCGTCAAGTATTTGCCATTGCTTCTCGGAGTTATCGCTATTTTCTTTTTGCTCCTGCTGGGCGCTACATTCGCCGGGGATATCATCGCCTGGCTCTGGAGTTGAGCCCGGACAAACCGATAGATTCTAATATTTGCACCGTTCCCGGTTAGGTGCGACGATGCCGATACGGTGGGCAATAACGCTGGAAGAGGCGACGTCAAGAAGGAAGCAAGGCATGGGCGATTTCATCTGGAAACCGGAATACAGTGTCGGCGACGACCATCTGGACGATCAGCACAAGGGGCTGATCGAACTTATCGACATGCTGGAGAATGAATC
The DNA here is from genome assembly GCA_029881615.1 of Alphaproteobacteria bacterium. Taxonomy (GTDB): domain Bacteria; phylum Pseudomonadota; class Alphaproteobacteria; order UBA8366; family JADFVY01; genus JADFVY01. The sequence continues at coordinate 3,608 of JAOUMF010000025.1, forward strand.
CCGCATGGGCGAAGTTCTCGAACGGCTGGAAGTTTATGTCGACGAACATTTCCGGGACGAAGAGCGGATTCTCGAAAATGCCAGCTATCCGGATATCGTCGCGCACAAGCAACAGCATAAGGCTTTCGAGGAATGGCTGGCGGTTTCCCGCCGCGCCTTTCGCGAGCCCGAGGTGGCGTCGATGTTGCGCGACAGTATCCGCGCCTATCTGAAAAGCTGGCTGGTCAACCACATCATGGTGTCCGACAAGGACTATTCATCCTGGCTTGATTGACCTTTCCGCGCGGGCGGCGGCCCGCACCCTACGAACCGCCCAGCGAGCGCCAGAATTCGCGGGTGTTTTCGATCTGCAGTTTCTCGTGCCGCTCTTCCAGGCATTTACGCAAGGGGTAGCCGACGGCCTGGTCCACCGATCGGGCGCAGGCATCGAAGGCTTGCCGGATACCGGTTGGCGCATTGCCGGCGACGCGCCGCCATAATGATTCTCGCTGGCCCGATTGAATGTCGCCGGTCCTGGGCAATGCATTGATCAGGCGCATGGCGGTTCTCGCGCCCTCCGCGCCTTCGCTGCCACCTTCCATTGTCGCTTCCGCGGCCAGTCGCCATGGACCCGTAGCCACCGCGATTTCCTCTGGTGTCAGCGGATTGGGGTCGCCACTTTTCGGTGCCGGCAGTAGCGCCGCGCGCGGCCGCACTTCCAGCGCCAGCGATGTCGGGCGTGCGCCGGCCAGGCGCTTCAACGGAAGGCGCGCCTTGATGGCGGTATAGCCATAGCGACTGTGGAATTCGACCAACTCGTCGGCTTCCATCCGAATTGTCCGGCCGTCGATCATCGTGGCGATCAATGTCACCTGCCCCGTGCCCGACGGCAGATAGGCGCTGTCGAAGTCGGGCGGCAACCGTTTCTCCTGCAGGCAGAAGGCAGAAAGCAAGGCGGTGCATTGCCCGTCGGCACATTGCATTGGCGTCGGCTCGGCGGTCGCTACCAACCCCATGATTTGCGGCGCGGCCGATGCGGCGCCGGGCAGCAATGCAAGCAGGGTAATGATCGAGGCAAGGGTCGCGCGGAACATTTACGATGCTCCTTTCCAGCTTTATCCCGTGACACCCCGAATTCTTGCGCTAAACAGGCCGCCCGTCAATTCACATTGGTGGTCCCGCGAAGCCGATCAACAGCGCGAAGACCGCAACGCCTGCGATGACGCCGGCGGCCAGATTGCGCTTCAGGCCGAAGAACACGGCAACCGCCGCGCCGACGCCGATCAGCCGAAAGGACAGTGGTGCCTCGGCCAATAAACCTTCGGGCAGAATCACCATGCGTGAAATCAGCCCGGCCACCATCGCATAGGCGATACAGGAAAACAGCCTGAAGGCCTCGCTCTCCGGGCTGACCCGGCCACCGACGAATACGGCCAATGCTCGCCATATATAGGTTGCCGCGCCGCACAGCAGCACGATGCCCCATAGCCTCCAGTCCAGCCCGTCAGTCATATCGCCGCCTTAACGCGCGGTCGGCCATATAGGCGCCGGTGCCGGCCACGGCGCCGGTCAGCAGCAAGCCCCAGTCGGGCGAAAGAAGATGGAACAGCGGTCCGGCAACGACGCCGGCAAGCACCGCCATGATCGCCGCGCGGCCGCGGGCATCGGCGAAAACCAGGGTGAAGAATACCGGGTTCAGGAACACCAGTGTAAGCGTCACGTTTCGTGACATGGCGCCGGCCAGGATAAAGCCGGCGCCGGTGCCCAGCAGTGCGGCGGTGATGCAGACGCCGGCGAACCCGGCGTAATAGGGCGGCCTGTCCGCCGGGGTCATGCCGGGCCCGCGGCGCATGATGGCTGCCCAGGGATTCAGTGACATGAATTGCGCGACGACATAGCGCCAGCGCTTGCGCGGCAAAGCCTCGTTGAACAGGGGCATCACCGACAGAACCATCGGCAGAAACCGGGCGTTGGCCGCCGAGGACGCGGCGACGATGGCAAGCATTGGTGCCCCCAGCGCATAAAGTTCGACCATGGCGATCTGTCCCGGCAGGCCCCAGGTAAGGCCGGTCGAGGCGATGGCTGTCCACAATGTCAATCCCGCCTCGCGCGCCATCGAGCCATAGCCAACCATGCTGGCGAACAGCACCAGCGCCGGCATGCCGGTGGCGTCAATCACCCCGCGGGCGATGGGCCCGACTGTCTTGCCGTTGATTGGGAGCATGGAATCTTGCAGCCTTCGATTGAGACGCGATCATGCGGCGGACATGCGCGCCGTGCAAGTGGCAGCGTCGGTTTAATTTGTAACGTGGGGGTAATTTTCCGTGTTGCCTTCCTCGATCCTGTCGGCGGCCACCGCCAGCGATCCGGCTGGCCTGCCGGGATGGTCCAGGGTGCGAATGAAATATATCCATTCGCTGTCCTGGTATACCCGGTAGCAATCGAATTTTCTTTCCGGATAGGAAAAGCAGGTGCGGTCCGATTCGCTCCACCAGGTGCCGAAATAGACCAGGCGGCGTTTCGGGCTTTGTTCGGCCGTCGGCTGGAATACGCTGACGCCGCCCGAGCTATAGAATTCGATCCAGCGACCGGGGGTGCCATTACCCATATTTTCATAGCGACCGCGGAGCGTTTTGCCGCTGAACAGCGCCGTTGCCTGCGCCTCGTTCAGTGGTGTCAGGCCCTGCTTTTCCAGCCATGATTCGAATTCCGCGCTGCTTTCCTCGACCTTTTCTTCGGGTTCGCATGCCGCCAGGGCGAACATCAGTGCCAAGGGTATCAGGATTGCGGCACGCCGATTCATATGGTTGTTCTCCGGTTGGTTCCCTCGTGAAAGAGTATATTTCATTACGCGGTGGCGGCCAACATGACGCGGTTTTCGCCATGCGCGTCGCTGTTGCGTGAGTGAAGGCACCGTTCCCGGGCGCAAATATGTCCGGTTTTGAACTTTAGCGCCAAGAGAGAGCAGGAATATGAGTGGATCGGAGTCGGTTGACATGGGGGCGGCATCTGAAGGCTCCGGCGGACGTCGCGCCGGGCGTGGCGGCGGCGGTGGCCGTGAGGCACGCCGGGCGGCCCGAGCCAGCGGCGCCGGCGAAGTTCACGCGCCCTATCTGATTCGCAATCTGAAGCCTTTCGAGGTTCTGGGCGACGAGGCGCTGTCCATCATCGAGGAAAACGCGGAGACCGTGCTGGAGGAAACCGGCATCGAGTTCCGCGACGACGCCGAGGCGTTGCAGATCTGGCGTGACGCCGGCGCCGACGTGATTGGCGAACGGGTGCGTTTCCCGCGCGGCATGTTGCGCAAGATCGTGCAGGACAGTGCGCCGGCTCAATTCATTCAGCAAGCCCGCAATTCAGCCAATAATGTGCAGATTGGCGGCAATGCCACGGTTTTCGTGCCGGCCTACGGCCCGCCCTTTATCCGCAATCTCGACGAGGGCCGCCGCTATGCGACCATCGAGGATTTTCGGAACTTCGTGAAGTTGGCCTATATGTCGCCGTCGCTGCATCATTCGGGCGGCACGGTTTGCGAACCGGTCGATCTGCCGGTCAACAAGCGCCATCTCGATATGGTTTTGAGCCATATTCTCTATTCCGACAAGGCTTTCATGGGGTCGGTTACGGCGCCGACGCGCGCCCAGGATACCGTGGATATGGCGAAGATCGTGTTTGGCGATGATTTCGTCGAAAACAACTGCTGCATTATCAGCCTGATCAATGCCAATTCGCCGATGACCTTCGACGACACCATGCTGGGTGCGCTGAAAGTCTATGCGCGACATAACCAGGCCACGGTGATCTCGCCCTTCATCCTTGCCGGCGCCATGAGCCCGGTGACGGTTGCCGGCACGCTGACCCAGATACTGGCCGAGGTGCTGGCCGGCGCTGCGTTTGCTCAGTTGGTGCGGCCCGGCGCGCCGGTGGTGTTCGGCACCTTCGCCAGTTCGATATCGATGCAATCGGGGGCGCCCACTTTCGGCACGCCGGAACCCTCTCTGGTGACTTATGGCGCGGCGCAACTGGCGCGGCGGCTGGGCATCCCCTTCCGTTCCGGCGGCGCGCTTTGCGCCTCGAAGATTCCGGATGCGCAGGCGGCCTACGAGTCCGCCAACACACTGAATTCAACAGTGCTTTCCGGCGTTAATTTCGCGCTGCATTCGGCGGGCTGGCTCGAAGGCGGGCTGGCCATGGGGTATGAGAAATTCATCATGGACGCCGACCAGTGCTCGATGCAGCAGGCATTCGCGGCCGGGATCGATATGTCGGAAAACGGTCAGGCCATGGATGCCATCCGCGAGGTCGGGCCGGGTCAGCATTATCTCGGTTGCGCCCATACCAAGGCCAATTTCGAGACCGCCTTCTGGCGTTCGAAGGTCGCCGACAACAACTCGTTCGAACAATGGCAGGCCGAGGGCGAGCAGGATACCGCCCAGCGCGCCAACACGCGCTACAAGAAGATGCTGGCCGATTACGTCGCGCCCGCGATCGACCCCGGTATAGCCGAGGCCCTGGACGAATTCGTGGCAAGGAAAAAGGCGGCGGAGCCGGACTCTAACGTGTGAGTCCGGCGCCGCTGCCTGAAACGCTATTCCGGCCGATCAGGCCAGCGGGTCGGGACCGAAGCGGTTTTCGCCCTCGGAACCTTTCAGGAAGCCCAACTCGATCAGCAGCCAGATCGCGCCGATGATCGGGATCAGTACGATAAGCTGGAACCAGCCGGTCCGGTCGCGGTCGTGGCAACGCTTCGCGCCGGCGGCGATGCCCACCCAGATGCCGACAAGCCCGACCAACAGCCCAGCGACCAGGCCCCCGGTCATGCCGTCGATGACTGCGGCGACGATGTTGATGGCGAGCCAGGGAAGGAAATATTTCAGCCAGTATGTCTGTCTGCCGATGCGGCCTTCAAAGGAAAACCAGACCTGGGAGATTGGCATGTCGCCATTGCCCACCGCGGATGCTGTAGATTCTGTCATGTAACTCTCCGATTTATAGCAATTTTTGCGATTCTAAAACGTGGCATAATTGCGTGAATACTTTGTTAAACAGGGACGCTTCCAAAGAGATATTCCCCAATGAAATTTGGCGCTGTTTCCGGCCTGGCTTTCGCGATGGTATGAACTGGGGGCTGGGCATTTGTCGTTCCGTCGAATAGACTTGCACAAGCTGAGTGAACCGAGGGGATGGAAGGGAAATGAGGCTTGCGGCAACCGCAGCGCTTGTAGCACTTATCGGCTTTCAGGCGCCGGCTTGGGGGCAGACAGGGCCAACGCGCCAGTTGCCGGCGGAGCCGCCGCTGGCGTCCGTCATCTCGCATTTTTTCCCCGGTTACGTCGTGATGGCGCTGGGCGACCTGGCGCCGGAAATCGGCGCGCTGACGGTCAGCGATCCGGTTTACGATACGCCTGATCGATCGCCCCTGTCCGTAAGGGCGGATTACGACGGCAATGGATATCCCGATTACGCATTGTTGATCCGCAAGGCCGCGGGGCCGGAAGCCGACGAAATTTTTGTCATCCTCATGGGGCATGGCAACGGGCGCTACAGCAAGGCGATCGAGTCGTTCTTTGGTGGCCTTGCGAGTGACATTTATCTTGGCTACATGCCGCCCGGGACGGTCCTGCCGGCGCCCGAGGAAGCCGGTGGCAACGCGCCGGCGCTGACGCTCGAAAACCCCGCGGTAACCTTGAATATACTGGGGCAACTTTCAGACGTTTTCGTATGGGACAGCCTATCGGCGCGCTTTCGGAACACCCCTGCGCCCTGACAGGGCGGGCGGCGAGCCCGCGCTAAAAAAATAATCTCGTTGAACTGTCAGATTCCGCTTGAAATACCAACGCGGTTCGTCCATATCCCGCCTTCATTTATTTCTGGGCCATCTACTGGTTGGGAGTACGGACCATGTCTGAATTCACCGCACTCGACCAACTGGGGACGGACCTGGGTCGCGATCCAGGCACCACCCACGCGGAAGACGTAATAACCCGCAGCGTAGTTCCGCTGCATGCCGATCGTGGTTCTTTCGAGAACGACAAGGATTTCTTTATTGAGCGGGACGGCGTGCGCTTTGCCGGCACGCATCTGATTATCGACCTTTGGGGCTGCGAGGGTATCGACGATATCGACAGGATCGATACGGCGATGCGCGACTGCGTCGAGGCCGCGGGGGCGACCCTGTTGCATATTCACCTGCATCATTTCACGCCGAACAGCGGCGTGTCGGGTGTGGCGGTGTTGGCTGAATCCCATATCAGCGTGCACACCTGGCCGGAATGCGGCTATGCGGCGTTTGACGTTTTCATGTGTGGCGAAGCGCAGCCGCTAAAGGCCGTCGACGTGCTGAAGCAAGCCTTCGGGCCCAGTCGGGTTGACGTTACCGAGCACCTTCGGGGCCGGGACTGATGTCCGACTGGTCGGAGGAAATCCTTCATCGTGATTTTCGTCTGAAGCTGAAAGTCGATCGCGTTCTCTTCGACAGCGAGACCGAGCATCAACGGTTAAAGCTGTTCGAGAACGCGACCTTCGGTCGTGTGCTGACGCTCGACAGCATTACCCAGACCACCGAGGCGGATGAGTTCATCTATCACGAGATGATGGCGCATCCGGCGATCCTGGCCCATGGCAATGCGAAGCGGGTGTTGATTATCGGCGGCGGCGACGGCGGCATGGCGGAAGAAGTGCTGAAGCACAAATCCGTCGAGCATGTCACCATGGTCGAGATCGACGCCGGGGTGGTGGAATTCAGCAAGCAGTATCTGCCGAATATCTGCAAGGGCGCGTTCGACGATCCACGGCTGAACCTCGTCATTACGGACGGCGCGAAATTCGTGGCCGAGACCGAAGGGCGTTTCGACGTGACGATCATCGATTCCACCGACCCGATGGGGCCGGGCGAGGTACTGTTCACCGAAACCTTCTATGGCAACGTCAAGCGCTGCCTGAACGAGGGCGGCGTTGTCGTCACCCAGAACGGTGTGCCGTTCTTGCAGCCGGGTGAACTTTCCCAGACGGTTGGCATTTTCCGCAAACTGTTCCGCGATGCGTCCTGCTATTTGGCGACCATACCGACCTACGCCGGCGGTCCGATGGCGTTTGGCTGGGGCACGGATGACCCGGCCTTGCGCCAGGTGTCCGAAGAGACGCTGGCCACGCGCTTCGCGGCGGCCGGTTTTGAGACCCGGTATTATACTCCGGCGGTCCATAAGGGCGCCTTCGCCCTGCCACCCTATGTTCAGGATGTGATTAGATAATGCCGGATTTCGGGGACGGGGACGCATCATGATCGGCGTCTTCGACTCCGGGCATGGCGGGTTGACGGTGCTGCGGGCACTAAGCGCGCGGCTGCCGGATCGCGGCTTTATCTATCTCGGCGACCACGCGAACGCGCCTTATGGAGAGCGTGACGCAGAGGACGTCTATAACCTGACCATCGAGAATATAGAGCGGTTGTTTCGCAAGGATTGCCGGCTGGTGATCCTGGCCTGCAACACGGCCGCGGCGGTGGCGCTGCGCCGTCTGCAGCGGACCTGGCTGGCGGATGCATGGCCCGGCCGGCGCGTGCTGGGCGTGCTGG
>JAOUMF010000490.1 GCA_029881615.1 Alphaproteobacteria bacterium
CTTTAGTTCACTTTGGGCCGGCTGGGCCGCCGCTCAGTCCGGCACCGCCGCCGCGTCGGGTGCGATGATGGCGAAGCGGTCGGACAGTTCGGTCAGGGCGTAGCGGCTGATCTCTTCGGCCTTCATCACGCCGCTGCCGTCCGGGGCGGGCAGGTCGCGGGTGGCGACTGTGCTGGCCGGGATGGTGACACGATAGCCGTGGTCCAGCGCCGCGCGGGCTGTCGAGCTGACGCACATATGGGTCATGAAGCCGGTGATGATCAGCTGCTTGCGGCCCGCCGCTTCCAGCCTCTCGGCGAAATCGGTCTGGGCGAAGGCGTTGGGCAGGGGCTTTTGCACCACTGCTTCGGCGCAGGCGGGGGCCAGTTCGCGCATGATGCGGCCGCGTTCGTCGTCCAGGTCGAAGGCGCCGCCGGGTTTGCCCTTGTGCTGCACATGCACGATCGGCGTGCCGGCCTCGCGGGCGCGCTTCAGCAATATCTCGATCTCCTTTACCGCCGCGTCCACGCCCGTCAGCGGCAATGCGCCCGAACGGTATTCGTTCTGCGCGTCGATGATAACCAATGTCGATTCCGACAGGGGCGAAGGATCGAGCGGGGCTCCGGCCATCTGCAGCAGGGTCTTGGGCGCGTCGGTCATGGGCTGTTCTCTTTCTTCAGGTTATTTTGAACCGGGTATGAATGGCGGGTCGCCCCGTCACATGCTGACGCCGGTTATTTCGCTCACGCGGGTTCGGAAATCATAGGTTTCCCAGGAGGTGAATTCGCGCCCCTGATGCTGCCAGACGATGGTGCAGTCCTTGGCGTCCGTCGGTCCGGCCTGGGTGATCCGCCCGGCCTGCAGGACCATATAGCCGTATACCGATCCGTCGGCGCGGTAGGTGATGACATGCAGGGTCGCGTCGCGCTTGACCGGGGCGCAGCCGGTTTCGGCCCGCGGGTCGCCGGGCTGCAGCAGGTCGAGGATTTCCCGGATCGTCGCACGGTCGCCGACGCTGGCCAGCGGTTTGTAATGGGCGCGCTCGTCGGCGAAATAGAAGGGAAAGCCGCGCCGGGGCATGTGATAGAGGCGCATCTCGGCGATTTCGTCGCTGAACCCAGGTCCGTTTCGGCTCATCCCCTCGGCGGGCATGTCGCGCCAGATCGTCGGCTCCTTCATCAGAACCAGCGACGTCGCATAGACAGCCACTATCGCGAACATCCCCAGGATGACGATCTGTCCCTTGTTCAGTTTTATGGCCATAAGGTCTCCGTCAGCCGCGCGCCCGTAAAAAGGCCGCCATGTGAAATTCCGCCTGTGCCGGCTCGTAGATATAGTCCCGGCCCACCGGGCAGGCCCGTCGCGCCCGGCAGCCTAGCCCCATGCAGTCGGCGCCCGCGTCGGTCCGAAGATGGGCGGCGCAGGCGGGCACGTCATAGCCCGCTTCGCCGAAAGCCGCAACCGGGCAGGTGGAAAGGCAGGGTCGATCCGCGCAGGTCTCGCAGGGGCTGGCGCGTTCGTCGCGTGGCGCCAGCGGCAGGGTTTCGGCGAAGACCAGTGCCCCGCGATAGCCGTGCCACAGTCCGAAATCGGGGTGGATCAAGATACCCAGCGGCGAGGAATGAACCGGCTCCGCCTTTATCGCCCAGCGCTGGAATGGCAGGTATGGCGGCCCGTCCGAAGGGTAGTGCGCCGTTGCATCGAACTGTTGCGCAATATTGTCGAGCACCATCACCGACCATTCGTCGAGCGCATGGTCGCCTTCTCCACGCGCCGACGCGAAGGCTCGCCACATGTCCGGCCCCGCATTGCCGATCAGCAATATGGTCCCGGCCCCCACCGGCGCGCCGTCATCGGGCCCGGGATGGAACGCCCCGCGCGGCGAAAGGCCGTGGGCGGCGAGGGCGGCTATGATTTCGGGCCACATTGTCATGGCGTCACCCCGGGCTGAATCACAAGATCGCCAGCACCTGTTCCGGCGGGCGGCCGATGGCGACCTTGCCACCCGTTACCACGATGGGCCGCTCGATCAGGATCGGGTTTTCGACCATCGCCGCGATCAGCGCCGCGCGGTTCAGGCTTTCGTCGGCCAGGTTCAGCGCCTTGTAAGGTTCTTCCTTCTTGCGCATCAGATCGCGCGGCTCCATGCCCAGCTTCACGAGGAATTCGTCCAGCGTCGCCGCATCCGGCGGGGTGTTCAGATATTCGACAATTTCGGGCTCGATGCCCTTGTCGGCCAGCAGTTGCAAGGTCTGGCGCGATTTGCTGCATCGCGGATTGTGATAAATGGTGACGCTCATGGCGCGGGCTCCCTCATAATAGAATTCCGTCGCCCGTTGCATGCCCCGCGAGGGCGGCCGGGTCAAGAGGGTGTTGTGTCTGGAGGTCACCGTCGGCTGGGAGGAACCGGCCGTCCCGCCCAGAAGCCACCGAGTAGCCGTCCGCCGGTCGTGTCGCCATCGCGCAGCGTCGCTGCGATTTCCAGGGCGCCCGGGCCGTAAAACGTTCCGGTCATTGGCCCGCTAAGGACCAGCGGGTTGGGAATCCGCGACAGGGTCGCGGTGAACTCACCGACCAGAACGTTGCCGACGATCTTTCCCGTACCGCTCAATTCGGCGCTGTGATGTCCTCCCGGGCTGGCGCCGGGAATGCGCGTGAACAGAAAAACCGTGCCTCTCGTGAAATCAACGGCAAGCCGAATTCTGGCGCTGGCCGGTTCTTCCATTACCATGGTGTGGGCGTCTGTTCCGCCCGAACGATAGGTCGTGAACCATCGCCCGTCGAACGTCCCGTCATAGAACGCCGAACCCAGGACGGGCATGGTCATCGGCAGTGTTTGCAGCCCGCCATGGACGGCGGCGAAAGATTTGTAATCCTTGCCTGCCGCGTCCATTCTTAATGTCGCCATGGCGAAGGTGCCGTATTGCGGCGGTACCGGATCCGCACCGTGTACGGTCAGCCG
>JAOUMF010000492.1 GCA_029881615.1 Alphaproteobacteria bacterium
TCTTGCCCATATAGGGTTCGGCGCTCTCAAACGTGATTTCGCCTTCCCGGGGAATGCGTATCACCACCCATTCGTCGGAGGCGCCGTAGAGCGTCAACCCGGCCATCTCAAGCTGGCCCAGCGCGAAGGCGAAGGTGCCGCCGGCATTGGCTTCCTTGATGCCACCGGTCAACGGACTCTTGCAGCCGACGGACAGCCGATTGGCGTTGGAGAAGTTGGTGCCGGCGAATGGCCCGGCCGAGAAAATCAGCGGATTTTCCGGCGACAGCGGATCAACCTTGGCGACGCCTTTATCCAGCAGCGTCTTGACGATGTAGTACCGCCCCGCGCGCGCCAGCGCCTCGCCCTGCATTTCTTCCGTCTCGATAGTTCTGTCGTCGAGATTGATGTGAAGATATTTACGCATGTCGTTCCATCCATTCCGCTGAAGGTTTCGCACAGGCCATATATGACAACGGGGCATAATGGCAACTGCGAATGGCTGTTAATCAGTATACTGATTAAATCCAATTGAGCAATAAAAAGAATAAGCCCGCGCACGGCATACGGCAATCCGGAGGATCAGTTAAAAGTCTCCTGTCCCGGCCTGGAATTATCGGATAATCTCTCAACCGATCAGAATGTATCAAAGGACCGGATGTTGGCTGGTATCCGCTTTCCGGGGATTATCCCGATAATAGTAGTGACCCTGTTGGCCGGAGGCACCGCGCGGGCCGAGACCACCCCGATCTGCGCCTTCAAGCAGACAATCGCCGGAGGAAAGTCCGTGCGGTCGGGTGCCTACGCATTATTCACCGGACCGCGCGGCACGGGAAAGACCGTGACCGCAAGACTACTCGCGGAATCACTGGGGCAGCCCTTCTATCGGGTCGACCTCTCGGCATTAGTCGGTAAATATATCGGCGAGACGGAAAAGAACCTCGACAAAGTCTTCGATTCCGCCGCACGGAGTGGTGCCGTCCTGTTCTTCGACGAAGCCGACGCCTTATTTGGCAAACGTACGGATACAAAGGACAGTCATGACCGCTATGCCAACGCCGAAACCGCGTATCTGCTAAAACGTATCGAGACCCATGATGGAGTCGTGCTTCTTGCGACCAACCTGCGATCCACCGTGATTCCCCGCGGTCGAAAAGCACCCGTGATTATAAAATTCGCCCATGGCCGCCCGGCCCCACGCGATCAACTGAATAACTGCAAATAGGCCCATAATCCCGATGAACATATTTCCCGATCTTCCCACCCCCTGCCTGCTGCTCGACCGCGCGGTACTGGAATCCAATTGCCGGCTGATGGCCGAGCGCATGACGAAGCTGGGCGTAAAGTTGCGGCCCCATATGAAGACCGCTAAATCCGCCGATGTGGCACGGCTGGCAACGGCGGGACATTTCGGCGGCATAACGGTTTCGACGCTCAAGGAAGCGCATTACTTCGCCGAGCGCGGCTTCAAGGACATTCTTTACGCAGTCGGCTTCGTGCCCTCGAAAATCGGCGAGGCGGCGGCGATCCAGGAAATGGGCGACCAGTTGATCCTGCTGACCGACAATATGACGGCGGCGGCCGAAACGGCGATCCGGGCAGCCAAGCTGGGCCGCAAATTTCCCATGATGATCGAGATCGATACCGGCGACGGCCGCTGTGGACTGGACCCGAACCTGGAAGCGGAAGCTATCGTCAATCTGGGACGCGTCATTCACAAATCGGCGGCGCTGGAGCTGCGCGGTGTGCTGACCCATGCAGGGCATTCCTATCATGGCGCCTCCGCCGAAGCGATCAAGGCGATCGCCGAGGAAGAACGCGCGGGAGCCGTCAAGGCAGCCAACCTGCTGCGCGATGCCGGACTGCCCTGCCCTGTTGTTTCCGCAGGCTCAACCCCGACCGCGCGATACGCGGAAAATCTGGAGGGCATCACCGAGATGCGGCCTGGCGTCTATATGTTCGGCGATGTCGACCAGGCGCTGATCGGGTCCTGCACGTTCGACCATATCGCGGTGACCCTACTGGCCAGCGTGATCGGCCACAATCACCGCACCGGGCGGATCATCATCGATGCGGGTGGTCTGGCTTTATCGAAGGATATAGGCCCGGCCGAATTTGACCCCGACACCGGCTACGGCACGGTGGTGGGTGCCGGCGGCAAGCAACGGCCCGACCGGCTGTATGTCGCGGCGGTCAGCCAGGAACATGGGCAGCTCGCCCTGCCCGGCGGCGCGACCCCTCCCTGGGACGAATTTCCCGTTGGCGGTCAGGTGCGAATTTTCCCAAACCATGTCTGCATGACGGCAGCCGCCCACAGCAGCTATCGGGTAATCGGGAAAGACGGGAAAATCACCGATGAATGGGAACGCGTCAACGGCTGGTAGCGTCGATAATGGTGCAGCGCAGCAATTCCTGTAACGTGCCTTAATAAAAGGTAAAACAGAGATATTCTGGTTTCCGATTGCTGCCCTGCAAAAATATCATTACTCACTTGGCAAAGACAGGCATATATAGCCCGCAGATCATATTCCTTCATTAATTCCGGCCAAGAGAGATACATCATGATTTTCGAACGCATCAGCACCGATTTCCGCCGTTGGCGCGAACAGCGCCGCACCGTCGCCGAACTGTCCAGGCTCAGCATTCGCCAGCTTGAAGATATCGGCCTCGCGCCCTACCAGATCGAAGACGCGGCCCGCGGCAAGTTCCGCCGCTAAGCCATTATCGAAGGCGGTGTGTAACAAGACATTCCGCCTTCCATCGGCCTCGTCTTCCCGAGCGTCCGAAAAGACCGGCTTCAGGGAATGGAATAAAATCTTCCTTCCCGCCCGGGATCCGGCCCGTCGCCGACCATCACGGCCCGGCCAATCAGTTCAGCAGGCCCCACCGAGACCTGCAACTTTCCATAGCCCGACCAGATTTCAATCGCGCTGGCAATTGTTCCAAGCAGCGGG
>JAOUMF010000491.1 GCA_029881615.1 Alphaproteobacteria bacterium
CGACCAGACGACAGCAAGGTCGTCAGACGCGAAGCCGCGGCCGGTGCTGGCATATAGTCCGATCTGGGTATGCAGGCCCAATCCAACCCCCCAGATATCGGTGCTGTCGCTGTTGGCGCCGCCGGTGGCGAAGTTGTCGGCGGCAAAAGGGTTGACCAGATAAGGCGTGGTGAAATCCGCTTCCACGCCCAGCAAGGGCGCGAAGCTTTCGATCCAGACCGGGCCATTGGAAAAGCGGCCGTCGTAATAGGGGGGTGACAACGGGTATGTGCCACCGGATACGTAATAGAAATTTCCCGTGTCGGTCAGGCTGTCGCCGAACGCGACGATGCCCGCGAATCCGAGATCGGGTGTTTCCCGCGCAACTGCTGGCGTTCCCCAGGTGGCCGCCAGTAAGAATACGCTGCAGGTTGTTGAAAGCATCTTTTTAGTCAATTTCGCCTCCCGTAAGGTTCAATGGTCCAAAGGGATGCCCGGAAAATGCGTAAAAATATGGCTCCCGACATCGTGGATCCGCTGCCGGCCAGTACGTCGGAGCGGATATTGTTACTTTACAGTAATTTTAGGGAAATTCGAAATACTTTGAGTTTCCGCCCGGCGCCGGGATTGCCTCGGCCTTGGACAGGCGGGAGCTGATATGCCTGTCGTCTCACTCGCGCGGAGGGCCTTTATGACGAATTTGCGCGTTGGGGAAATCAGTCCGCCGGGGGCTTTTCCCTGGCACCCAGTCGGGTCACGATCTTGTCGGCCAGTGGCATCGCCAGGTCCGGCATAAGCGCCAACGGGGTGAAGATCAGCCGAAGTTGAAGCGATCCGACCGGCGCCAGTAATAACGCGGCGATTCCGCAAATGCTGCCGATTACAGGCAGCGGTGACGGCCCGTCATGGGCCTGCCGGTGGATGCGGTCGGCGGCGAAAAAGACGTTGTAGCCGGTGAATTTCAGCCACAGTAGCCCCAATACCGCTACGCCGATCCAGCGCTCTATTTCATACATGCAGGCCTCCGTTCACCCCAACTCCACCCGGTAGTGGTGGGTCGCGGTCAGGCAGCGGCTGACACGCCATTCGACGGGTTTCCCGTCCAGCGCCAGGGCGGTGCGGTCGATCTCCAGAAGCGGCGTGCCGGGGGTGATCTCCAGCAGTTCGGCGTCGGGTTCTTCCGCGGCGACGGCGGCCAGGCGCTCGACCGCGCGGGCGATGGTGACGCCATAGCGTCTTTCATAAAGGTCGTAGAGCGTGTTTGGTACCTCGCGGATGTCGGCGAGGTCGGGGAACAGCTTTTGCGGCACGGCAATGGTCTCGGCGATGGCGGGGCGCCCGTCCAGACAGCGCAGGCGGCGGATGCGGATCACCGGCGCCCCCCGCACAATGCCTAGACGGTCGGCCTCTATTTGTCCGGCAAGGCCCTTGCGCACCGATATCAACTGGCTTTCCGGCAGGCGGCGTTGGCCGTCAGGTCCGACCAGATGGAAGAAATGGAACAGGGCGCGATGATCGTCATGTTCGGCGACGAAGGTGCCTCGGCCCTGGCGGCGCACCAGCACATTGTCGGCGGTCAGTTCGTCAAGCGCCTTGCGCACCGTTCCCTGGCTCACCCCGAATTCGTCGGCGAGCTGGAATTCGCTGGGCAGCATATCGCCCGGGCGCCACTGCCCGGCGATCAGCCGTTGCATCATCAAGGCCTTGACCTGGGCATAAAGAGGCTGGGCCCGCGGAGCCTCGCCGATATCCGTGGGTTTATTCATGGCTCATGATAGCGCAAAGCTTGACTCCAGACCATCTTTTATATCTTATATAAGACTCGAAATAACTCAGGGGACGCTTGCCGTCCCTGCTCGTCACACATCAAGACAAGAAGGGGAAGGCAAATGCCTCCGCATTTTCTGGTTCACAATCCCGAGGATTCCGCGGGTGTCATCGTTGTCGAGGATGCCAAGGCCGGCATGGAACTCGAAGGCTGGGTGATGGATACGAACGAAACCATCCATATCACCGCGCTAAACGATATTCCGATCGGCCATAAGGTGGCCATGGGCGACATCAAGAATGGCGATACCATTATGAAATACGGCCATGATATCGGTAAGGCTGTCGCCGATATCCCGCGCGGCGGGCATGTTCATGTCCATAACGTCAAGACGAAGAGGTGGTAGGCATGGCGAACAACAAATTCCTGGGATATCGCCGCGAGAATGGTCGCGTCGGCATTCGTAACCATGTCATCATTCTGCCGCTGGACGATCTGTCGAACGCCGCTTGCGAGGCGGTGGCGAACAACATCAAGGGCACGCTGGCGATCCCGCATCCCTATGGCCGGCTGCAGTTCGGCGCCGACCTGGATCTCCATTTCCGTACCCTGATCGGCACCGGTTGCAACCCGAACGTTGCCGCAGTCATCGTTATCGGCATCGAACCGGGCTGGACCGGCAAGGTGGTCGACGGCATCGCCAAGACCGGCAAGCCGGTGGAAGGTTTCGCGATCGAGCGTAATGGCGACCACAAGACCATCGAGATGGCGTCGCGCAAGGCCAAGGAACTGGTCCATTGGGCATCCGAGAAACAGCGCGAGGAAGCCGACATGTCCGAGCTCTGGGTCTCGGTCAAATGCGGCGAGTCCGATACAACATCGGGCCTGGCATCCAACCCGACCGTGGGCAATGTGATCGACAAGATCGACCCGCTGGGCGCCTATACCTGCTTCGGCGAAACATCGGAACTGACGGGCGCCGAAATGGTCTGCAAGACCCGCGCGAAGACGCCCGAAGTCGGCGAGAAATTCATGAAGACCTTCCAGGCCTACATGGACGAGGTGATCGAGCCGCACAAGACCTCCGACCTGTCGGACAGCCAGCCGACCAAGGGCAATATCGAGGGCGGGCTGACCACCATCGACGAAAAGGCCTTCGGCAATCTCGAGAAGATCGGCAAGAAGA
>JAOUMF010000493.1 GCA_029881615.1 Alphaproteobacteria bacterium
GACCGGCATGAACTCGCCCGACCCGGACGCCATATTGCGGTCGGCATAAAAGCCCTCGGTATTCTCCCGCGCGATCAACAGGTCCATGTCCCGCGCCATCGACTGGACGCCGGGCCGGCACCTGGCCGGGCGCAAATTGGCGTACAGGTCCAGCCCGATCCGCAATTTGCCCGACGGGTTGACGCCGCCCTCGGCCACTGGCGGGTATTCGTTATGACTGACCGGGCCGAGGATAATGCCGTCGGCGGCCCGGGCGCGTTCGATAACATCGGGCGGGCAGGTGGAGCCGCTTGCCGCGAGGGCGGTAAAGCCGACTTCGTCGCGCTCCAGTTCCAAATTCAGGTCGAAACGCCGGCCGGCAGCCTCTAGAACCTCGATTGTCGCCGCAGTGATTTCGGGGCCGATTCCGTCGCCGGGCAGCACGAGTAATTTCATATTCCGGCCCCTCTCCCTGGTCCGCCATGGCCCGGTCGCCAAGGGCCGGATTCGCCGCAGATTACGAGCAGGGGAATCGCTTTGGCAAGCGCCGGCGGCAATTATTGCGGCGATCCGGGGGGCTGGTATCAGGCGGGCAGGCGGGCGGTTACGGTCAGGCCGCCGCCGGGGGTGTTGCCCAGCGCCAGGGCGCCGCCATAGGCTTCCAGAATTTCCCGGGCGATGGCCAGGCCGAGGCCGGTTCCCGGAACCTGCTCGTCCAGCCGCGCGCCGCGTTGGCCCAGGGCGGCGATGAATTCGTCCGGAACGCCCGCGCCATCGTCATGGATCGACAGAATGACAGCCTCGTCGTCCCGGCGCGCGCTTACCTGGATACTCGACTTTCCCCATTTCACCGCATTTTCCAGCAGGTTGCCGGCAATTTCCGCAAGGTCCGCCGGCTCGACCGCCACCCGCAGCCCGGCCGGCAGCGACAGGTCCCAGGCGATGGCCTCGCCCCGCGGAGTTCGCTGCAAGGTCGCGACCAGCTTGCCGACAACCGTTTCCAGGTCGGCCTCCAGCTTTTCGCGGCCGACCTCGCGCGCGATCCGGGTGCGTGTCAGTTCCCGGTCGATATGATGCTGCATGGTGCGGGCCAGATCCTCGATCTCGTCGGCGATCCCGGCCTCGCCCCGTTCGCGCAGCTTGCGGGCATCGCCGGTCAGCACGGTCAGTGGTGTTTTCAGGCCATGCGCCAGATCGCCGGCGCGCATGCGGGCGCGTTCGATGGCGTTGTCCTGCGCCTCCAGCAGGTCGTTGACCTCGGAAACCAGCGGCATCACCTCGTCGGGAAAGCGGCCTTCCAGTTTGTGCCGGCGGCGCGCGCGGATTGCGTTGACGCCCTGCCTGACCGCTTCCAGGGGGCGCAGTCCGATACTGACCTGAAGCCAGGCGGCGGCGATCAGCACAAGGGCCAGGAATGTCAGCGCGGGGATCATTTCCCCGGTGAACTCGTCGCTTGCTTCTGTGATTTCCCGCCGGTCCAGCCCCACCGCGATGCGGATGGCGCGCTGTCCCGACGGCTTGCCATAGATGACCAGTTGTTCCTGAACCATCAGTTCGGTGTCTTGCGGCCCCGGCAGCATGTGATCATGCACGATGCCGGGGGTCAGGCCGTCGGTCGGCAGAGGCAGGACGTAGTCCCACAGCGAGCGGGAGCGGAGCAGAAGGTCGCCGCCATCCTCGCGCAGCTGCCAGTAAAGGCCGCTGAATGCCTGATCGAAGCGCGGGTCGGCCAGCGGGCGGGACAGGGTTGCCGCACCATTTTCGCCGATGACCAGGCTTGCCGCGATCTGGTGGGAGTAGGTGGCGAGTTCCGCCCTGGCCCGCCGTTCCACATGGCGTTCGAACAGGGCGCCAAGCCCCAGGCCGGCGATCGCCAGCGCCGCGGCGATGGAAAAAACCGAGGCGACGAGCAGGCGAAGCCGTAGCGACCGGCCTTTCATGACTCTGCGCCGGACGTTTTGGACTCGGGCGCTTCGATGATGTAGCCGAACCCGCGCCGGGTCTCGATAAGATCGATGCCCAGTTTGCGCCGCAACCGCCCCACCATCACTTCGATGGCGTTGCTGTCGCGCTCGAAATCCTGGGCATAGAGATGTTCTGTCAGCTCCATCTGTGACACCACCCGGCCGGCGTGATGCATCAGATAGCCGAGCAGCCGGTATTCCTGGGGCGACAGGTTTTTGGGAACGCCGTTGATGGTGACGCGCATCTGGCGGGGGTCCAGCATCACCGGGCCGACCGACAGCACCGGCGCGGCGCGGCCCGCCGAACGCCGGATGATCGCGCGCAGCCGTGCCAGCAACTCCTCGATCTCGAAGGGCTTGGCGAGGTAGTCGTCGGCGCCGGCGTCGATGCCTTCGACCCGCTCGCTCCAGCTGCCGCGCGCGGTCAGAATCAGAACCGGGAAATCGGTGCCATTGGCGCGCCATCGCTTCAACACCGACAACCCGTCCATGCCGGGCAGGCCGAGATCGAGAATTACCGCCGCGTAATCCTCGGTATCGCCGCGAAACCAGGCTTCCTCGCCGTCAGCCTCGCGGTCGACGAGGTAGCCGGCCGCGACCAGCGCCTCGGTAACGTCGCGCGCAATCCGGTCGTCGTCCTCGACCAGCAGCAGCCTCATTCGTCATCCCCGGTTTTCAATATCCGGCCGGTCCGGGCATCGACATAGATCTCCATCATATGTCCCCGGCGGTCGATATATTTCATCTCATAGACCCAGATGCCGTCTTCCCTTTCGAATTCGGTTTCTATGATCTTGCCCGATATATGGGGCCGGATCGCCGCCAGAACATCGGCCAGCGGCATTACCTCGCCGCATTCCAGCGCGCGGCGCGCCCGTTCGTGATCTTGCTCGCCTTCATATTCGCCGGCCTCGCAGCCGTTGCCGTCACGATCATCGCCGTCGGCGCGGGCCGGCGCGATCGCGAGCGCAAGGCCGAA
>JAOUMF010000026.1 GCA_029881615.1 Alphaproteobacteria bacterium
CCTGGGTAACCCGGACCGGGAATCGACCCATCATCATCTGGAACAACAGCGTCCTGCGTAACGAAGAAGGCGAGATCAAACTGGTTATCGGCATCGGTGTCGATGTCACCGAACGCAAGGCCGCCAGTGACCGCCTGGCACGCGCGCAACGCATTTCCGGAATCGGCAGTTGGGAATGGCATATCGAGACAGACGAGGAAAAATGGTCGGACCAGTTTTTCGTAAATCTCGGGCTCGAACCAAACAGCGTGAAACCGTCGGTCGAGGAGTTCTACAAGTATGTGCATCCGGACGACCGCGACGCCGTCGGACGCAAAATTCTGGACGCAATAGAAACAAATCAGTCCTACAGCGCAGACTACCGGATTATCTGGCCAGACGGTACGGAACGGATCGCCCATGAAGAGGCGGAGACCATTCTGGATAGAAGCGGCGCAGTCGTCGCCATAGCCGGGACGATGCAGGATGTCACGGCACTACGCAAAACGGAGGTCCAGCTGCAACAGCTGGCCACACGGCTGGAATATGCGCAACGAGTGGCCCGCATCGGCAATTGGGAATGGGATGCGGCAACCAATAAACAATGGTGGTCCGACGAATGTTATCGCCTTGTCGGATATCAGCCTGGCGAAGTCGAGGCGAACGACGAAAGTTTCTTCGCTGTCATGCACCCCGACGATCGCAATCGGGCAAGGACAGACATAAGCGCCGCCGAGAAGAACGGAGAATCCTACGAATTCACCTGCAGAATCAATTTGCCCGACGGAACGGAGCGGATCATCCGCGAGGTCGGTTATCCAGCCTATGACGATGACGGAAAATATGCCGGCCAGAACGGAACCCTGCAAGACATCACGGAACAGTATCGTGCCGAACAGAATTTGGCCAACACTGCACACAGGCTGAAAGAAGCGGAACGTATCGCGAATTTCGGCACCTGGGAATGGGAACCGGAAAGCGATCGTCTCACCTTGTCGGATCAGACCTACAGACTGATCGGGTTGGAGCCGGGCTCACGCATATTGACCAATGAGGACTATCTGGAGCTGGTACATCCCAAAGATCGGCAACCTGTCACCGATCTGATGGACAGAACAATCAAATCGGGAGGCTCATACTCAACTCGCTACCGGCTAGTACGTCCGGACGGGGGTGTTCGGACAATCTCCGAAATCGCGGAATTCTTCGAGGTAGACGGCAACGGCCAGCGCTATCTCAAGGGAACGATCCAGGATATCACCAGACAGCACAAGGCCGAACGGGAACTTTCCGAAACGGCCCAGCGCCTGGAGGCGGCCATGCGCCTGGCCCGCCTGGGAAACTGGTCATGGGATCCCGAAAGCAACCAGTTGACGAATTCAGCGGAAACACTCCGCATCTGTGGCCTGGGCCCGGAACATGCCAAGGTAAACAACGACTTCCTGATGACGATGATCCCCGCCGAAGAACATGAGCATGTGCTGGACGTCATGAACCGCGCGGTCTCTGACGGCGAAGCCTACACCAACGAATACCACATTATTCGCCCCGACGGCGACATTCGCTCGATTTTCGAACATGGCCAGGCATTCCATGACGAAGCCACCGGACGCACCAAGCTTATTGGCACCATCCAGGACATCACCGAACGAAAACAATCGGAACAGAAGCTGGCGCAGAATCTGCGGCGGCTGGATGAGTCGCAGGAAGCCGCGGCCATCGGCAGTTGGGAATGGGATCTGGTTGCCGGCACAGCCTGGTGGTCGGATCAGCAATACCGGAATTTCGGCGCCGCACCGGGTGGCATGAAATTAGCCATCAAAAGCTTCATTCAGCATGTCCATCCAGCCGACCGCGACGCCGTGGAAACCGGAATCGAAGCCATAATGACCAACGGCACGACGTTTGATACCGAATACCGGATAATCGGCGTCGACGGCGTTGAACGGGTTCTCTGGGGCCACGGGATCGCGGAACGCGACAAGACCGGCAAGCCGATCCGCATGATGGGAACCACGCTGGATATTACCGAACGCAAGAATGCCGAGTTGCAGCTGGCGACCACCGCGGAGAACCTTAAGAATGCTCAACGTATTGCGAACATAGGCAGTTGGGAATGGGATATAGAAACCAACGAAGAACGCTGGTCTGACCAGAATTACCGAATTTACGGACTCGAACCCAATTCGATCCAGCCCGATGGTTACACCTTCCTCGAATATGTTCACCCCGAAGACCGCGACTGGGTTCTGGCGGCCCAGGACAAGGCTATCGCCGACCGAAAATCACTGGAGGTCGAATATCGAATCACCGGAGCGGACGGCATAGAGCGACAGGTTCTCGCCAGTGCCGAGGTAGAAGAGGATTCTGCCGGCAAGCCCGTCCGCCTGGCCGGCGCCGTCCAGGACATAACCGAACGAAAACGGATCGAGAGGGCTCTGCAGGAGAGCGAAGCCCGGCTGCGCGGTCTTTTCGACAACGCGCCGGTCGGTATCGCCCTCGCGGATTTGCGGGCCGTCTTTATTGAGGCTAATCAGCAATTCGCCGATTTTCTGGGATATGACATCAAGGAATTGCGGGGCCTGACTCACAAGGATTTCACTCATCCCGACCATATGGAAATCTCGGACCAGCAGGTTGAAACGCTGTTAGCCGGAGACGCCGCCAAGACCTCGCTCGAAAAACTGTATATCCGCCGGGATGGAGCGACCGTCTGGGGAAACCGTACCTTATCGCTAATTCGCGACGAAGAAGGCAGGCCAAAATACCTGGTGGTGGTTGTCGAGGATATCGATCAACGAAAACAGACCGAAAAGGAACTGGCGCTGGCGACCGAACGCCTGGAGGACGCGCAAAAAATAGCTCATCTGGGGCATTGGGATTGGCTGCCGGGAAGCAAGCTCACCGTCTGGTCCGCCGAGATGTATCACATCTTCGGTCTCGACCCAGACAAGGACCAACCTACGCACGACACTTTCTTCAGCATGGTCCATCAGGACGACCGCGAGTCGATAGCGTCCATGATGGCCGAGACCCTCAAAACCGGGGTACCCTACACGACGGAATTCAGAATTATCCGGGCCGACGGCACCATGCGCCATGTCTTTGAGCGTGGCGAACGCTATATCAACGAAGAGACGGACACGCCTTCCATCCGCGGCATCATGCAGGACATAACCGAACGGAAGGCAGCGGAACTGTCCCTTCAGCAAACGATGGAACGGCTGGAGGAAGCGCAACGCGTCGGGTCGATGGGAAACTGGACCTGGGATCCAGAAGCAGATGTCGAATGGTGGTCGAACCAGCAATACCGGATTTTCGGCTTCGAGCCGGGGGCCGTCATTCTCGACGGATTTGGTTTCCTGAAATTTGTCCACCCCGACGACCGAGCCCGGGTTGAAAAAATCGAACGAGACGCGGCGAAGAATCACACTTCATTCTCCGTGGAATATCGCGTGATCTGGCCTGACGGAACCGAACGGTTCGTTGCCGAACATGGCGAGTGGGTCGATGACGACCCGTCCGGCACGCCCTATTGGCGGGGGGTGGTGCAGGACATCACCGAACGCAAGCTCATCGAACAGGAACTGGCGCGCCTGAACGCGGAACTGGAACAGCGCGTCGAAGAGCGAACGGCCGAACTGCACGCCGCCCAGGGAGAGTTGGTAAAGAACGAACGGCTGGCGACACTGGGGCAGTTGACCGCGACCGTAAGCCACGAATTGCGCAATCCGCTAGGCGCCATGCGAACATCGATGTATGTGATCGAAAAGAAAATGGATCCTGCGGAACAACGGCTTCAGGCCGCTATCGATCGTGTAAATCGCAATATCACTCGCTGCGACCAGATTATCGACGAGTTGCTGGACTACACCCGCATTCGCGAACTCGAATTACAACGCACGGCGATCGACATCTGGCTGAATGAATTACTGGACGAACAAAACATCCCGGCGGGAATTGAAATAGAACGCAGGCTGCAGACTCCGAATATCTTGGTTTCAATCGACAAGAACCGTCTGCGCCGCGCCTTTATCAATATTTTCGAAAATGCCTGCCACGCGGTGGCAGACCCTTACAATAAAGGCGAAATACCGGACCGGCCCGTGGTTGAGGTCATGACCAGACGGGCGAACGGCCGGCTGGAAATCACAGTATCGGACAATGGCATGGGCATACCGGAAGATCTTCGGGAAAAAATATTCGAACCCCTGTTCAGCACCAAGAATTTCGGCGTCGGGCTGGGCCTGCCGACCGTAAAACAAATCATGAAACAGCATGGCGGCGGGGTGGAGGTCGGCGAAGGGCTGGGTGGTGGCGCGAAATTTGCATTATGGTTGCCGTTGGGTGAAAAAACGGGGATTGCAGACTTATGAGGCCGCTGGATATTCTGATCGTGGACGACGACCACGACCTTGCCGATGCCATCGGTGAAGCGCTTGAAATGGCGGGGCACAGCCCCACCATCGCCCATAGCGGCACCGAGGCTATCGAAAAATATTGCGGCCGCAGTTTCGACATGACCTTCATGGATGTGAAACTGCCGGACATTAACGGCGTCGAGACCTTTTTAACCATTCGCGAAATGGATCCATCGGCGCGCGTCATCATGATGACCGGGTACCGGATAGATCAACTTCTGGCGCAGGCCACCGACAACGGCGCGATCAAGGTACTGCACAAACCGTTTGCCATGGAAGAGATGATCACCGCCATTGAAGAAGTCCGCCCAAGCGGTCTGGTTCTGGTAGCGGACGACGATCCCGATTTCGCGGAAAGCGCCGAACAGTTGCTTGCCGACCAGGGCTACAGCGTTCTGATCGCGCGAAATGGCGCGGAGGCAGTCGAAAAGGTGATTTCGTCGAACCCTGACGTCCTGTTGCTCGATCTGCGCATGCCCGTCATGCACGGCCTCGACGTTTATCTCGAACTGAAAAAAAGAAATTGTCTGCTGCCGACCATCATCCTTACGGCCTACCCGCGCGAGGAAGGTAATGCCGTGGAAGCGTTAAAATCGCTTTCCATAACCGGCTGCCTTTTCAAACCCTTCGCGCCAGAAGCGTTATTACAGGCTATCGGCCAGATTGAACGGGTACGGGAGTTCGAACCGTGAGTCGAACCGGACTGTCCTTCGCCGCAACCGATACCGGATTGAATCAGCGCCACGTGCTGGTGGTTGACGATGATTTTGATTTCGCCGACGGCTTGGCGGCTGTCCTGGAATTGAACAGTTACGAAGTTTCTACGGCGAACGACATCAAATCCGCCCTGAAAATCGCGGAAGATCGCCTGCCCGATATGGCCGTACTCGACATCTGCATAGGCACCGAGAGCGGCTTAGACCTGCTGAACAAACTGCTGACCAAATATCCCGGCCTGCCTTGCATCATGGCCACGGCCCATGCGGAACTGGACACCGCCATTCGGGCGGTAAAAAGCGGGGCATACGATTACCTTCGTAAACCCCTTCACGCCGAAGAACTACTGGCCGTACTGGCACGTTGCGACGAAACCTTGCGCTTGCGCGAGGAAACGGCGCTGGCCCAACGGGCCGCGCGGCACGAGCGCGCCTTGCTGTTCGATGCGATCGAAAGCATTGCGGACGGCTTCGCCCTATACGATTCCGATGATCTTCTCGTACTGCACAACAATCGCCTGAACGAAATGCTGGAATGTGTATCTACCGTCATGATTCCGGGCGCGCGCTTCGAGGATATTGTCAGAAGCAGCATCGTGAGTGGCGGAATTCTGGCCGCCGAGGGCCGTATTGAGGAATATGTCCAGGAACGGATGGAGCGGCATAAAAATCCGAAAGGGCCCTTCGAAGTCGAAACCAGAAACGGCCTGCTGTTGCGCATCGAGGAACGCGCCACCGCCGACGGCGGACGGGTTTGCCTGTATTCCGACATGACCGCGCGGCGCCATGTGGAAACCGCGCTGATCGAAAGCGAAAGCCGCTTCAAGGACATGGTCGCCAACGTGCCCGGCGTCGTATTCCAGATGGAAATGGCCCAGGATGGCCAGGCAACATTCCGGTATGTCAGCCCCAGCGCCGTCAGCCTTCTGGGTCTCGACCCGGAAATGGTAATGGCCAAACCATCCTTATGGTTCGATCAGGTCCACCCGGACGACCGCGCGGGGCTAAATGAATCGCTGGTCCGCTCGGCCAGGGGAATGACGCCATGGTCGTGGGAAGGCCGCATGGTGCTGAAATCGGGAAGCGCCTGGTGGTGTCAGGGCGCGGCCAGACCCAAACGCCTGCCCAACGGCAACACATTGTGGAATGGCATCATTCTCGATGTTACCGAGCGCAAGGAACTGGAAGAGCAACTGCTGCAGTCGCAGCGCATGAAAGTGGTCGGCCAGCTTTCCGGTGGAATCGCACATGATTTCAACAATCTGATGCTGGCCGCCATGCTGAACATCGAAAGCGCGCGCAGTGCTGACGAGCCTGCGGATAGCGCGGCGCAATATCTCGACCATGCGCTCAACAGCCTTGCCAGCGCAAAGGAACTGACCCAGCGGCTACTCGCCTTCTCACGGCAGCAACCGCTCGACCCCCGCCCGACCGATATCAACGAACTGGTGAAGGAAATCGCCAATCTGATAAGGCGGACCAGCGGTGGTGAAATCATCATCGACGAGCGGCTGGAGGAGAATCTCGGCCAGGCGATGGTGGATCCACGCCAACTGGAAAGCGCGTTGATGAATTTGGCGCTGAATGCGCGCGATGCCATGCCCGGTGGCGGCCTATTGACGATCGCTACCCAGAATGTGGAATTGAGCCAGAACTTTACCGACACCCTGGATGAAGTCGACCCTGGGGATTATGTGATGGTTGTCCTGACGGACACCGGCAGTGGCATGACCCAGGAAGTCGCCGAGCGCGCCTTCGAGCCCTTCTTCACCACCAAGGAGGTCGGCGAAGGCAGCGGGCTGGGGCTTAGCATGGTCTACGGGTTCCTGAAGCAATCCCGGGGGCATATCTCGCTGGACAGCCAGGCCGGCAAGGGCACGACCATAACGCTCTATCTGCCACGCACCCGAGAGCTAAAGAAGACAGCCGAGCCCGCGGCAACACGGGAACGCAAGAACATGCCGCGCGGGCATGAAACGATCCTGGTCGTCGAAGACGAGCCCAGCGTGCGAGCCGTGGTCGTACAGCTTCTGAAAAATCTCGGCTATACAGTGATAGACGCCGAAGACGGTATCGAAGCCCTGGAACGCCTGGACGAGGCTGGCGACATAGATATGCTGTTCACCGATATTGTTCTGCCCGGCGGGATGACCGGCAAGGATGTGGCCACCGAGGTTTTGAAACGCCAGCCGGCGGCGCGGCTGCTCTATACTTCGGGTTTCGCGGCAACCGCCATGGATGAAGGGGGCCGCGTTGCCGAAGAGGGTGAATTCTTGTCCAAACCATACCCCATGAAGGCTTTGGCAAATCGAATCCGTGACATCCTGGACGAGCCCGCCTGCTGATTGTCGGCCCTGGAAGGACCTTGCCTGACAGGCCGCAACCTTCCTGATATATTCCCATTTGCCATTTCAGCCATAACGAAATTCATTCGCGGTTCCATATCTCGAAATCGTACAAATAACCCGTCTGCGCGCTTGCCTGAGAAGAAAAAATATTTATCATGCGCTAATATTCCGGGGTTCAGCCCCGGCGCCACAGGCAATTTTCTGACCCGACGGAGCGCCCCTTGACCCGGCCCAAC
Source organism: Alphaproteobacteria bacterium (assembly GCA_029881615.1). Taxonomy (GTDB): domain Bacteria; phylum Pseudomonadota; class Alphaproteobacteria; order UBA8366; family JADFVY01; genus JADFVY01. Next base: position 7,701 of record JAOUMF010000026.1, read on the forward strand.
GATATCGAATTTACCAATGTTACCAAACGATTCGGCGACGTCGTCGCGGTCGACAATGTCAGCCTGTCAGTGGAACGCGGAGCGTTTTTCTCGTTTCTTGGCCCGTCGGGCTGCGGCAAGACAACATCCTTGCGCATGATCGCGGGTTTCGACCAACCGACCGAGGGCGATGTCAAGTTGAGCGGCCAATCGGTGGTCGGCGTGCCGCCCTACAAGCGGCCGGTCAACATGGTGTTTCAGCATTACGCGCTGTTCCCGCATTTCAATGTCGGGGACAATATCGGCTATGGCTTGCGCCAGCGCACGCCGCAACCAGCCAAAGCCGACATTGACCGGCAGGTATCGGAGATGCTGGAACTCGTTCGGCTGTCCGGGTACGAGAACCGGCGCATCTGGGAGCTTTCGGGCGGCCAGCAACAGCGCGTGGCGCTGGCCCGCGCACTGATCAATCACCCCACCGTCCTGCTGCTCGACGAACCGCTGGCCGCGCTGGACCGCAAACTGCGCCGCGAAATGCAGATCGAGTTGCAGACGCTGCAGCGCGAGGTCGGCATCACCTTTATCCTGGTCACCCACGATCAGGAGGAGGCGCTGTCAATGAGCGACACCATCTGCATCATGCATGACGGCCAGATCGTCCAGACCGGCAGCCCCACCGCGTTATACGACGACCCCGTCAATCGCTACGTTGCCGATTTCGTCGGGAAATCCAACTTTTTCGAGGGAAAGGTCGTCGAAGCCGATGACCACGGCGCCCACATCGAAACGGCATCGGGCCGCGCCTTCGCGGGGCGCAATCCGCGGAACGCCATATCGCTGAAAAACGGATCTTCGGCCGTGCTGGCGGTTCGTCCGGAAATCATTTTCATCGCCTCGCCCAAAACCGGCGCGCCATCCAACGCGGATGTGGAAGCACCGGCGGTAATCCGCAACCGGATTTTCCTGGGCGAACAGACGGAATATCTCGTCGAGGCCGAAGGCCTGGGCGAGGTCCTCGTGCGTGCGCCGAAACACGCCGAAACCCAGACTGGCGGGTTCAACCCGGGGGACCAGGTGCTGATCGGTTGGCAATCCGCCGCCGCATTGGCGCTGGAGGATGCATAGAAGTAACAGACCAGACCCCGCCAACGGATAATCACCTGAACGGATAGATAAGGGAGAAGATGATGTCTAAGGACTACAAGGACAACATGCCGATAAGCCGGCAGAAGTTTATCGAGGAACTGCGTCGCTATGAAAAAGGCTCGGTAAGCCGCCGCCATTTCCTGGGCGTCACCGGCCTGGGCTTTGCGACCGCCGTAATGGCCGGCGCCGTTCCGGGCCTGCGCCCGAGCAAGGCATATGCCGGAAATCTTGGCGACAAGGTCGTTCTGGCGACCTGGCCGAACTATCATGACGAAGCCAACTTCGAAGCCTTCACCAAGGCGACCGGTGTCAATGTGCAGGTCAACGTATTCGGATCGAACGAGGAAATGCTGGCCAAGCTGCAGGCTGGCGGTTCGGGCTGGGACGTCTTTGTGCCCACCAACTACACCATCACCACCTATGTCGGTGAAAACCTCATCGAGCCGCTGGATCTGAAACAGATCCCGAACTACGAAGCCAGCGCCTTCGACCCGCGCTTCGCCGAGCCGGGCACCGTCAACGGCAAGGTCTACGCCGTGCCGAAGGATTGGGGCACCACCGGCTACGTGGTCAACACCAAGCACACCAAGGGCAAGAAGCTGACCACCTGGAAGGAATTCTGGGACATCACCAAGACCGACTTCTCGGGCCGCACCATGGTGCATGACTACCAGCTGACCACCATCGGCAATGCGCTGAAATATTTCGGCTATTCGTTCAATTCGGTCGACCCGAAGGAACTGGCCGATGCCGAGAAGCTGCTTCTGGAAGTCAAGCCGCATCTGTTCGCCATCAACAGCGACTATCAGCCTTCGCTGCGCAGCGGCGACGCCTGGATGTCCATGTGCTGGACCGGCGACGGCAAGCAGCTCAACAGCGACATGCCCGAGATGGAGTATGTAATCGGCAAGGAAGGCGGCGAAATCTGGAGCGATTTCTATGCCATGCCGAAGGGCGCGCCGCACAGCGCGGCCGGCTACGCGCTGATCAACTTCCTGCTCGACCCGGCGGTCAACGCCAAGGAAGTCCTGGCGCACGGCTATCCGGTGGGCGACAGCCGCACCAACGCGCTGCTTCCGAAGGAACTGCTGGAGGATCCGATCCTCTATCCGGCCAAGGAACTGCTGGACACGCTGGAATTCGGCGCGGCCGCCACATTGACCGACCCGAATCGCGCCGAGCTTCTGGCGCGCTTCAAATCGGCATAACGGCACTTTAACGACTATAACGGCAGGACGGCGAGACCGGGTAATCATGCAAGCTAAATGGATCAACAGACTATTGCTGATGCCGGCTACCGTATGGCTACTGGTCATGCTCGTCCTGCCGCTTATTTTTGTCATCGTTTTCAGTTTCGGCGAACGGGCGCCGGCCGGCGGCTATATTCCGGCCTTCTCCTTCGAACAATACGCCAATCTTCCGGCCCGCTTCACCGCCTTCAAGAACACGCTGACGCTGGCGCCCCTGGGTACGCTGGCGGCATTGTTGATCGCCTATCCGCTGGCCTATTATCTGGCGGTCAAGGCGAACCCGAAATGGAAGACCTTGTTGCTGGTCATGGTCATCGTACCGTTCTGGACCAGCATCCTGATCCGCACCTATGCGTGGATTTACATCCTCGGCGGGCGCGGCATTCCACATCTTCTTGAATTCATTGGCATCGACGGCGTGCGGCTGATCAACACGCCCTTCGCGGTTCTGGTCGGGATCATCTACGGCTATCTGCCGCTGATGGTGTTCCCGATCTATGTCAGCCTGGAAAAGCTGGACAAACGCCTGCTGGAGGCCTCGGCCGATCTCGGCTCGCCGCCGCTGCGCACATTCCGCCAGGTCACCCTGCCCCTGTCGATCCCCGGCGTCGCCACCGGCTGCATGCTGGTTTTCATCCTGCTGATGGGCGAGTTTCTGATCCCGGCGCTATTGGGCGGCGGCAAGGTATTCTTCATCGGCAACGCGCTGGTCGATCTGTTCCTGCAATCGCGCAACTGGGCCTACGGCTCGGCGGTGGCGGCAACGCTGGTGATCATCATGCTGGTTACGGTGACCCTTTACATGAAGCTGGTCGCGCGCGTTGGCGAACAGCGCGAAGACGTTTCCATTTTATAGGCCGGCCCGATGAGACTTTATGCAATCGCCGTCTACCTGTTCCTGTATGCACCGATCGGGATCATCGTGCTGTTCAGCTTCAATGCCGGGCGGCATGCCAGCGACTTTCGCGGCTTCTCGGTGAAATGGTACGGCAAGGCGCTGGACAATCCGTT
>JAOUMF010000494.1 GCA_029881615.1 Alphaproteobacteria bacterium
TGTCACGCCCTTCATTCGGGCGCCCTTGGCGAAGGCCTGGGTGATGTCGGAGGGGTTGGCCTGGCCGTCGGTGGGCAGAAAGGCCGCGCCGACCACGTCATCGACTTCCATGATCGGCCACAGCTTCTTCGCTTCGGCCGGGCTCAGCAGTTCCATTTCCAGCCCGAAGCTGCGTGCCGTTGTGGCCTGACGCTTGACCTCGGTCCAACGCTCCTGGGTGCAGGCCAGGCGCAAGCCGCCATTCATCTTCCAGCCTGTCGCCTGGCCAGTTTCCTTTTCCAGCCGGTCGTAAATCGTAACCGAATGTCCCAGCAGCTGGGTGATGTTGGCATTGGTGCGTAACTGGCCAACCAGCCCGGCCGCATGCCAGGTGGATCCGCTTGAAAGCTGTCCGGCTTCGATGAGTATGGTGTCCGTCCAGCCTTCGGCAGCCAGATGATAGGCCGTGGAGCAACCGACGATACCGCCACCGATGACAACCGCTCTCGCCTGCGTGGGAAATTCAGCCATTAAATGCCTCTGCTTTTAAGGTATTCATCATGCGCCCGCTCGAACCGGTCCAGATTTCCGGTCGTATAGGCGATAAAATCAAAATCGAGATCGGAATGGATCTCCTGTACCATGCTCCACATGGCCTCGCGCAATAGCGACGCGCATTTCATCGCTGCGTAACGCCGCCGCAGCCCATTGTTTGCCGGTTCGCCGAAATAGGCCTGCAGCAGCCAGTCTTCCATGTCGGGTGTGAACTCGTTGTTTGACGCCAGATTCGACAGGTCGAACAGGGGGCTGTTGAAGCCGGCGTAATCCCAATCGATCAGCCATAGCCGTTTGCCGTCGTCGATTAAATTCGCCGCCAGCAGGTCGTTATGGCCATAGATCAGGTCGACCGGCCCGATCTCGGTTTCCAGCGCGTCAGCGATTTCCATCAGCCGTGGCAATTCCGGGACCATGCGGCTGGCGCCGTCGCGTAGCGTGCCCGCATAGTCGCGCAGCACATGGAATACCCAGAACACCAGCGACGGCCCGCGCAGATATTTCGGCATGTCGCGATGTACGCGTCCGATCAGGTCGATAATAGCCGCCATGTTTTCGGGCTTGCGTACGTCTTCCGGTTCGAAGGTCTTGCCCTCGATAAAGCGCAGGACCAGCGCGCCTGGCTCCGCGTACAGCACTTCGGGCGAAATGCCGGCGGCATGCGCGGCGCGGCTGGCCGCCAGTTCGTTGAAGCGCATCACCTGATGCAGCGGTATGTCGCCGCCGACACGCACGACGTATTTTTCGCCGGCGTCCTCGACCGTGAAATTCACATTGGTGATGCCTCCAGACAAGGGCTGCGGATCTACCTTGCCCTTCCAGAAAGACAATCCCTCGACGAATGCCCTGGCTTGCTCGCTCATGCCGCAGCCCCCTGTTCTCCAAGCCCAAGGCGTCGACGCATGCGGCCACTGCCCGCCGCGATCAGCCGATCGGCGATAATGGCGATAAAAGCCACCGACAGTCCGGCGACGATGCCGCGCCCGGTATCGGCCTTGGTCAGCGCGATATAGACTTCCTGTCCCAGGTCGCGGGTGCCCACCAGCGCGGTGATCACCAGCATCGAAAGGGCCAGCATGATGGTTTGGTTGATACCCAGCATGATCTCCGGCAAGGCCAGCGGCAGTTTGATCTTCCACAGTAATTGACGGCGCGTGCAGCCCGCCGCGACGCCGGCTTCAACCAGATGCGGATCGATCTGGCGAATGCCGTGGGCTGTATAACGGATTGCAGGGGCCAGTGCATAGGCCACGACCGCGATCATCGCCGCGAAATCGCCGACCCGGAACAACATGACGACGGGCATCAGATAGACGAAGCTGGGCAGGGTTTGCAGCGTGTCGATAACGACCCGGACGGCTTCGCCGCCGCGCCGGCTCTGCGCGGCGAAAATGCCGATCGGGATACCGATCAACGAGGCGATCAGCACCGAGATGCCGCACAGATAGACGGTGATCATCGCTTTTTCCCACTGCCCGGTTGCGGCGATCAGCGCGGAAAGCCCAATGGTCAGCAGCGCCAGCTTCCAGCCGCCCAGCCGCCAGCCGGCCAGCCCGGCCAGCGTTACCACGACCACCCATGGCAAGCGGGCCAGAAAACGCTTGAAGGGAATCAGCAGTTCCAACAGGAAAAAGTTCTTCACGCCTTCCAGATAATCGAAAAAGTTGACGTTGATATATTTGACCAGTTCACCCCAGAAGGCGCCCGTCGTTATCTCCAGGGTCTCGGGATAGGCCTGTACCGGATCCAGGAACAGGCCGGCGGCCGCGGTCAGGACGACCCAGAAAATCGAAAACGAAAACCAGGGGTGGCGCCGAACCCAGTTGTGGGGCTGTTCGTGATGGACGGGCGGTGGCCGGGTCGAAAATGCCTGGCTTAGCCGGTCCAGCGCGATGGCCAGCACCACGATGGCGACCCCGGATTCTACCCCGGCGCCGATATCCAGCCGCCGCAGCGACGCCAGTACGTCGTAACCCAGCCCGCCCGCGCCGATCATCGAGGCGATGATCACCATATTCAACGACAGCATGATGACCTGGTTGACGCCAACCATCAGCGACGGCATCGCCGCGGGTACCAGAACTTTCCATGTCATCTGCCGCTGCGTGCAGCCGACCATGCGGCCGAAATCGACAATTTCGTCGGGAATCTGGCGCAGCGCCAGCATGGTGACGCGCACCATGGGCGGCATGGCGTAAATCACGGTGGCTGTCATCGCGGCGACCGGTCCAAATCCGAATAGAAACAGGATCGGCACCAGATAGGCGAAAATCGGCACGGTCTGCATCAGGTCGAGAATCGGGCGAGTCGCCTTTTCGAAGCTGTCGCTGCGATAGGCCAGTATGCCCAGCAACAACCCGCCGGCCACCCCGATCGGCACG
>JAOUMF010000495.1 GCA_029881615.1 Alphaproteobacteria bacterium
AGGCTGCCAACGAGTTCGACCCGTTGATGGAGAAAATTTACGATTACTGCGATGCGCAGGAGATCGATATCGATACGCTGGCGCATGAGGCCGGCGCGGCGCAATTCGAGATCAACTTCAATCATGGCGCCCCGATGGATCTTGCCGATCAGGTCTTCCTGTTCAAGCGGACGGTGCGGCAGGCGGCGCTGAAGCACGGCGTCTATGCGACCTTCATGGCCAAGCCGCACCAGAATGAGCCGGGCTCGGCGATGCATATCCATCAGTCCGTGACCAGTGTGAAATCTGGCGAAAACCTGTTTTCGACCAAGGATGGCGATGACACGCCGCTCTTCCATAACTTCATTGGCGGGCTGCAGCGTTATTTGCCGGCGTCGATGCCGCTGCTGGCGCCCAACGTCAATTCCTATCGCCGGTTGATGCCCTATTCGGATGCGCCGATCAACGTGCATTGGGCACATGACAACCGCACAGTCGGGCTGCGCGTGCCGGTGTCCGACGCCACTAACCGCCGAGTCGAGAACCGGATTGCCGGTGTCGACGCAAACCCCTATCTGGCAATCGCGGCGACGCTCGCCTGTGGCTGGCTCGGCATGACTGAAGAGATCGAGCCGAACAATCCGGTCGAGGGCAATGCCTATCGCTTCGCTTTCACCTTGCCGCGCCATCTCAGCGATGCGCTCTCCAAGCTGAACCATTCGCGGCCGCTGAAGGATGTGCTGGGCGATCGCTTCGTGGCGGCTGTGAACGAGGTGAAGAATCTGGAATATGACGCCTATCAGCAGGTTATCAGCTCGTGGGAGCGGGAGAATCTGTTGCTGAACGTGTGATCTATTGAATCGATTTTCAAAATTGAACAATGTGGTTATAGTGGCGGCATGACTAATCGAAGACTCCCTCTGTCGAATCATCACCGGCGCGGTCGTGGCCGCGGCTGTGGTTGCTATAGCGACCTGATGATTCTCTGCGCGCGGATTGGATATAATCCGTAATCCTGGGCGAATCCCCACATCCACCTTCCTGTCTATTCGCCTCAAGGAGCTTGCGAAAAAAATGAATGATTCAACAGAGAACCGGTCTGGCCGCAACTACAACACCGAGGAATTGCTGCGCGAGGATCTGGCGCATCACATGCGCCCCTTTACCGACTACAAGGAACTGGCGGAAGAGGGCGGCGGCCGGGTCATCACCCATGCCGACGGCATCTATTTCTGGGATTCCGAAGGCAAGCGCTATCTCGACGGCATGGCCGGGCTGTGGTGCGTGAATGCCGGCTATGGCCGCAAGGAACTGGCCGAGGTGGCATCCGCGCAGATGCTGGAATTGCCTTTTTACAATACCTTCTTCAAGACCACACATCCGCCCGCGGCCGAGTTGTCGAAGCTGTTGTCCGACCTGACGCCGGCGAATTTCAACCATGCCTTCTTCGCCAATTCGGGGTCCGAGGCGAACGACACCATTCTGCGCATGGTGCGTCAGTTCTGGCAGCTTGAGGGCAAGCCGGAGAAGCGCGTGATCATCAGTCGCCATAACGCCTATCACGGCAGCACCACGGCGGCGCTCAGTCTCGGCGGCATGGATCCGATGCATAAGCAGGGCGGCATCATCCCCGATATCGAGCATGTGGCCCAGCCCTACTGGTATGGCGAGGGCGGCGACATGGACGAGGACGCCTTCGGCCTGCAGGCGGCCAAGGCCATCGAGGACAAGATTCTGGAGCTGGGCGCGGACCGTGTCGGCGCCTTCATCGGCGAGCCGATCCAGGGCGCCGGCGGCGTCATCATCCCGCCCAAGACCTACTGGCCGGAAGTTCAGCGCATCTGCAAGAAATACGATGTGCTGTTGATCTGCGACGAGGTGATCTGCGGTTTCGGGCGCACCGGAAACTGGTTCGGCTTCGAGAGCATGGGCATCGAGTCCGCCGATTTCATTACCTTGGCCAAGGGGCTGTCGTCGGGCTATCTGCCGATTTCGGCCGTCATGGTCGGCGACCGGGTCGCCAAGACCTTCTTCGACAAGGGCGGCGAGTTCTATCATGGCTTCACCTATTCCGGCCATCCGGCGGCCTGCGCCGTGGCGATCCGCAATATCGAGATCATCCGCCGCGAGGGGCTGGTTGAGAAGGTGCGCGATGAAACCGGTCCGTACCTTGCCAAGGCGCTGGCGACGCTGAATGACCATCCGCTGGTCGGCGAGACGCGCTCCATGGGCCTGATCGGCGCCATCGAACTGGTCAAGAACAAGGCCACCCGCGAGCAATTCACGCCGCCGGGCAAGGTCGGCATTAAATGCCGCAACCATTGCACCGAAAACGGCTTGGTGATGCGCGCGGTGAAAGACATCATGGTGATGTCGCCGCCGTTGATCATCACGAAAGACCAGATCGACGACATGATCGCGTTGGCAAGAAAGTCGATCGACCAGACGGCGAAAGACATCGGGATGATGTAAAGCGGTGGCGCTCCCCTGCTGGGTGCCGAATCCATGCAGGCGGAACAGGTTCCGGTCATCGGCGATCGCGGGTATGCAAGCCGGACGGGAGTGGTGACAGGCGTGCGTCCGCGGCTTATGATGGCTGCCGGTCCTCCCCGCCAGGAGGGTGGCGGAGGGCGTTCCGCGACTGGGCGGAGACACGGATGGGAGGTTCCTATGGCGATCTACATCACGCAGGGGCGATATACCGATAGCGCGGTCAAGGGCATGGTCGACAAGCCCGAGGATCGCGCGCAGGCTGTCGCCGCCCTGATCAAGGCGGCCGGCGGCAAAATGTTGGACTACTACGTCACGCTGGGCGAGCACGACTTCCTGATCGTCTGCGAGGCCGACGGCGACAGCGATTTCCTGGCGGCCCTCATGGTCGCCGGGGCCAGCGGCGGCGTCACCGGCCTGACATCGACCCAGGCCTTCACCACGG
>JAOUMF010000496.1 GCA_029881615.1 Alphaproteobacteria bacterium
ATTTCCGGACTGGGCAAGGGACCGACTGAGGCGGATCCGGATCGCTACGAACAACGTCATCAATGGTGCGATGTACTGATAGCGGGCGGCGGACCGGCCGGGTTGATGGCGGCGCTGGCCGCGGGAAGATCCGGCGCCAGGGTGATCCTGGCCGACGAACAGCCGGAAATGGGCGGATCGCTATTGTCCGACACGGGCGAGATCGATGGCAAGCCCGCCATCCAATGGGTCGGCGAAATCATGGACGAACTGCGGTCCATGGACGAGGTAACGATCCTGCCGCGCACATCCGTTTCCGGCTATTATGATTATAACCTCCTGACGCTTCTGGAACGGGTCACCGACCATCTGGGCGACGATCCCGACGGCAAGACCCCGCGTCAGCGTTTCTGGCAGGTACGCGCGAAACAGGTGGTGCTGGCGACGGGCGCCATCGAACGGCCGTTGACCTTCCTGAACAATGACCGGCCCGGCGTCATGCTGGCCAGTGCCGTACGTACGTATATCAACCGCTATGCGGTTCTTCCTGGCCGCAGGGCAGCCGTCTTCACCAACAATGACAGCGCGTACAACACCGCGCTCGACCTGCATCGCGCCGGTGCTTTCGTCACCGTGGTGGATTTGCGCAAGGCGCCCCGTGGGGCGCTGGTCGACGCCGCGCGCGCGGCCGGCATCGAGATCCTGGACGGGCGGGCCATCGTCAAGGTCAATGGCGGAAAGCGTGTTACCGGCGTTGTCATCCGCGAACTTAGCGAGGACGGCGAGACCGTCACCGGGGGGTCCCACTCCATCGGTTGCGACCTGGTCGCCATGTCCGGCGGCTGGAACCCGACCGTTCACCTGTTCAGCCAATCGCGCGGCAAGCTGCGCTTCGACGACAAGCTGGCCGCCTTCGTTCCCGACAAGTCCTTTGCCGACGAACGTTCGGCCGGGGCCTGTAACGGCGCGATGAAACTTGCGGATTGCCTGTCCGAGGGGCTCAAGGCCGGCCTGGGCGCCGCGCGCGACGCCGGCTTCAATGTCAGAAAGGCACCCGCGACGCCGCAAACGGATACGGCCGATGAAGGCGACATCCGGTCGCTCTGGGTTGTTCCGTCGGGCCAGCGGCTGGGTCAGGGCGGCAAACATTTCATCGATTTCCAGAACGATGTTACGGCGGCGGACGTACATCTGGCCCATCGCGAAGGGTACGTATCGGTCGAGCATCTGAAACGCTACACCACGACCGGCATGGGCACTGACCAGGGCAAGACCTCGAACGTCAACGCGCTGGCCATCATGGCCGGACTGCAGGGTATTTCGATCCCCGAGGCCGGCACCACCACCTTCCGCCCGCCGTGGGTTCCGACCGGTTTCGGCGCCATTGCCGGGCGCAATGTAGGCGAGTTCATGGATCCCGCGCGCCTTACCGCCATGCATGACTGGCATGTGGAGCATGGCGCGAAGTTCGAGGATGTCGGCCAATGGAAACGCCCCTGGTATTACCCGAAGCCGGGCGAGAGCATGGAGGATGCGGTTAACCGGGAAGTGCTGGCGGCGCGTAGCGCGGTCACCATGCTGGACGCATCGACCCTGGGCAAGATCGACATCCAGGGACCGGACGCGGCGGAATTCCTGAATCGCATCTATACGAATGCGTGGTTGAAGCTGCCGGTCGGAAGCTGCCGCTACGGGCTGATGCTGCATGAAAGCGGCATGATATTCGATGACGGCGTCACCACCCGGCTGGGCGAAAACCGCTTCCTGATGACCACCACCACCGGCGGCGCGGCCAATGTGCTGACCTGGCTTGAGGAATGGCTGCAGACCGAATGGCCGGAACTGAAGGTCTACTGTACGTCGGTGACCGAACAATGGGCCACCATATCGGTAAGCGGCCCCTACGCGCGGCATGTCGTCGGATCGTTGACCGATTACGACAAGCTGGGACCGAAAGACCTGCCCTTCATGACCATGGCGGAAATGAACGTGGCCGGCATACCGGCCCGGGTCTACCGCATCAGCTTTACCGGCGAACTGGCCTTCGAGATCAATGTACCCCGCCGATACGGCCTTGCCTTGTGGCAGGCCGTCTGGGACGCCGGGCAGAAATACGGCATAACCCCCTATGGCACCGAGGCAATGCATGTGCTGCGCGCCGAGAAGGGATTCATCATCGTCGGCCAGGACACCGACGGCACGGTAACGCCGATGGATATGGGGATGGACTGGATCGTGGCCAAAAAGAAGGGCGACTTCATCGGCCGCCGTTCCTTCGCCCGCGAGGATACGTCGCGCGCCGACCGCAAACAGCTGGTCGGGTTGTTCACCGAGGACGACCACCATCATGTCCTGGTAGAGGGTCAGCAGCTTGTTGCCGAAGTCCGGCCCACGCCGCCGATGGCGATGGTCGGTCATGTGACTTCGGCCTATTACAGCCCCAATGTGGGACGGTCGATCGCCCTGGCGGTGGTCGAGGGCGGCCAGAACCGGATGGGCGAGACGCTGTACGCGCCGCGGCTGGACGGCGGCAAGCCGGTAAAGGTGACGATCACCGACCCGGTATTCTTCGACAAGGAAGGAGTACGGGCCCGTGGCTGATACGCAAACCGAAATGAGCCCCCTGGATGGCCGCGCGGGAAGCGGCGCGGATACTGCCATCATCGTCGAGCATCCCCATCTGGGAAAGGTCAATCTGCGCGGGGATTCCGGCGACCAGGCCTTCATGGACGCGGTGGCCGGGGCCGTTGGCGCGCCCCCGCCGGTCGAAGCCAATACCGTCGTGAAGGCAGGCAAGAACAGCATCTTCTGGCTGGGCCCGAACGAATGGCTGATCGTGACGCCGGAAGGCAAGCAGGGCGAAACGGAAGCGGCGCTAAGGACCGCGCTGGAAGGCCAGTATGTCTCGATCGTCGACGGCTCGGACGCCCGCA
>JAOUMF010000497.1 GCA_029881615.1 Alphaproteobacteria bacterium
CTTGGTGATGCGCGGCGCGCCGAACGATTTGTCGAGCACCACGTTGCGGCCCTTGGGGCCCAGCGTCACCTTGACCGCATTGGCCAGGATGTCGACGCCCTTGAGCATGCGATCGCGCGCGTCGGTGGAAAACTTTACTTCTTTAGCAGCCATTTACGAAACTCCTCTACGGCGTCTTCAAGCGGCCTTCTTGGCCTTGCCGGTCTTTTCAATGATACCCATGATATCGGACTCCTTCATGATCAGAAGGTCCTCGCCGCCAACCCTTACCTCGGTGCCCGACCATTTGCCGAACAGCACCCGGTCGCCCGCCTTGACGTCCAACGGGGTGATTTCACCCTTTTCGTTGCGAGCGCCAGAGCCGACCGCGATAATTTCGCCCTCGGACGGTTTTTCCTTCGCGGTATCGGGGATGATAATTCCACCAGCGGTCTTTTCGTCGGACTCGATACGCCGAACGAGAACCCGGTCATGCAATGGCCTGAATGACATATTGCTCCTCCAACATTTTCATGCTTGAACCTGAAACCCTGTCGTTGGCACTCTCACCCAAAGAGTGCCAACGGGCGTCGATTTAGTCGCTCGGTAAATTCGATTCAAGAGGTTTCAGGCAAAAAAATTACATGGAAGAGCAGACCTGACTGTAAATTGCCTCGACAAGCCGTTATCGCCACGGCGGATATGGAAACGCCGTTAAGCAGCGTAACGATGCGACGAAGTTGTGCTACCCGCGCAACCCGCAGTTACTTTGGAACATAAACCGCAAGATGTCCGTATTGCCCTAATTGCCGATAGCGGGTTTCCAAGGCTCTCTGAAACTTTTCGGGAAAACGTCGATAATACTGCACTGACCCAATCGCCCCGTACAGGACTACAAACGGGATTTCTCCTCGCTCCATTGCCGACGTGAATGGCGCCGAATCCCAACGGCCATCGCGCTCCAAACGCGTCATGATGAAGGGCTGAAAGTACAAAGGCTGCCCCGACCGGTACAATAGCGACATCTCTTCGGACACCACCGGGCCATCGGCGTCGGCTATAATATCGACCACATGCTGTGAATTGGCGACCGCCGACCAGTCAGGCGGGGTAAATTTCAGGTGCCAGCCGAAAGTCGCCTGCCAGCACAGAACAGCTAGGGCAAAGATTCCGAGAAACCGCAATCGCCAACAGTCCGGCCCCCATGCCTGCCTGCGCAGAAAATCAGAAAACCGGACCGTTAATGCACCGACCAACAGCGACGAAGCGGCCTCAAACTCGAGAAAATAACTGACCGACGACCCATTCTTTGCTGACCCGAGCACATTGATCAAGCTGGCCGCCAGGTAGGAGCCGAACAGAATGAATGACAATTCCGGAAGAGGCGCGGCCTCCGGCCCCTTTCGACGACGGCGGACCAGCCAGGTTCCCAGCCATGCCAAAGAGAAAAACAGCAGCAGGACGTCGGTGGTCCGCCAAGCCATGGTCTCGCGCATGCGCCAGTAAAAAAGATCCATCCGGATCTCGTTGATATTGTATAAAAACACATGCCGCAGGAACTCGCCGTCCGTCACGACCGCAACCACGGCCAACACCGACAACCCCACAGTAAAGGTCACGGCGAAGGCACGTATCGCCTGCGGCCGCGCGACCAACAAGCCCACACCGAATGTCGCCAGCGCGGCGGCCATCACATTCGGCTTGGTATAGGCGGCAAGCACGAAGGACAGCCCACAGAGCCAGGCGAGCGACGGATAACGCAACGAGAGAACGAAAAGCTGCATGCCCAGCAGCCCGAAGGTCAGCGCCAGCGTATCCACCCGCATCATCGCCGACCAGCCAATCACCGTGAAATGGGCAAGAAAATATAGCGCCGCCAACAGGCCGGCAAAATTACGGTGCGCCACGCCATAGGCTTTGTGCAACGCCCCGCGTACCAATGTGAAGATGAGTAGAGCGCTGACCAGCGAACCAGCCAACGAAATGATGCGCCCGGCGATTTGCGAGTCGCCGATAATATGGTTCACCAGCCAGACGACATAATGATAGACTGGGGGATAGTTGGACACCGTATAGGGCGCCTGCGATACCGGCTGATAAAGGGATTCGCCGGCGGTCAACTTGGCAAGCTGATACAGAATCGGCCCCTCGGCATAGTCGAGGTCAAACGGATAGCGGACATAGTCGGCAAAACGATCGATAAAGGCGACCATGACCGCGCCATGCACCGACAATGTCGCGGCCGCAGCAAGCAGGACTGCCAAACCTGTCACTTTATTCCAGGACAATCCTTTTTGCGCGGCATCGAAGATCATGATGCGAGTATATCCAAATATAAAACCCCAATACAACCCTTGCGGGGAATTTTCGCCCCTGACAATACCGTGCTTGGCATCATCGCGCGGAAGTCCTCAAGTTGCCATTGCGGCGGACAATAAAAGTGACAGATGTCATTGATATTACGGACTTCATACAAGGATTACCCGAAGGCCAGCACAGCCATGATCGTAGCGGCAACCGCGCTTGCCAGCGCGACGCGGCCGGCCAGCATGGCACGGCGCCCGGCAACCGGCGGGTTCTCGCCCCGACGCGCGCGGGCCTGATTCACCTGTACGACGGTGAAGGCGATCACAACACCAACGACAAAGACCATCTTGGCGTGAAACCAGCTTCCCCCGGCCGCGACCATGCCCCGCTCTACCAACACAAGGCCGACACCTGAAAGCACCAGCAAAGAAACACCGGCAATCGATACATTTTTCATCGCCAGGCCGACCCGTCCCATCATCGGACCGAACTCGGCCGGTGGAATTCTGCCCGCCTGCAAACCAAGCACGAACATCGTCAGCGATATGCCCAAACCGGCACCCAGTGACAGAAAGTGAATCATCAATAGAATATCGTACATTTCTTACCCTCGTTATC
>JAOUMF010000498.1 GCA_029881615.1 Alphaproteobacteria bacterium
ACGCCGTCGACGGAATAACCGTCCCGCTGACCGGCTATGGCGGGGTGGATTCCGTCGAACTGAAAGCCACGATCCGGGGCGACAGAATCTACGTCATGGCGCTTTGGAACGATACGACGGAAAGCCGCCTGCACAAACCATATCAGTGGGACGAGGCCGCCCATAAGTATCAGCGGACGAACCAACTGGAAGACCGGTTTGCGGTAACATTGGCCATGACCGGCGATTTCTCCGAAGACAAACTTGGCGGGACCGAATTCACCGCGGATGTCTGGCATTGGAAGGCTTCGCGTAGCGATCCGGCGGGCGTTGCCCATGACAAGATGTGGCAGGTCTCGCGAACCGCATTCCCCAAGGCCAAGGAATTCAGGAACGATCGAGGCGAAACCGTCTATATCGCGCGCCCCAGCGACGATGGAGACCGACTGTACCGGCCCGTAAAATATACCGAGCACGCCGAAGACATCATGCCGCGTTACGAGGTCAATCTTTCCGCGACGGGCAGCATTGCGGACGTTCAGGCCAGGAGCATTTGGCGGAACGGGCGTTGGCAACTGGAACTGTCGCGCAAACTGGACACCGGCAATCCCGACGACGCGGTCATTCCCGGAAACGGGCAGATCAAAATTGCAGTGGCGGCGTTCAATGATGTCGATGGTCGGTACCACAGCACTTCCGGACCGATCATTCTGCAGACACTGGCTGGAATGAACTGATCGGACTCCACCCAAGGAGTGATCCTTGGCGTCTCGGCCGCTTATCGCATACTGGAAATTGCTCGATGGAAAAGAACCTCCAAACGCAAACCGCCCATATGGCGGACCAAACCGCCGCCAGAAGGTTTAGCCTTTCCTGGATAATGACATTCTTTGCCGCGGTGTTTGTTGCAGTGTTGTTGACGATCGCGGGGGTCATGGGCTCGTATATCGTCGACATCAAGGAGCAAGCGGCAAAGACGACCACGATAACCATTCCCGAAACCGTCAAACAAAACCAGCAAGCGCTCAAAGCCGAAATGTTGGCGCGCTATGCCGAAATCGTCCTGTACGCGACCGACGAACATGATCGGGTGCTGGCAAGGCAACAGGCGGCAACCATCGTGGCCGAGTTGACCAAAGGCGCGGACGACAACCTTCGGCGATCCCTCAACGCGGCGGATCTGGCAATCGACCAGACCGCGAAAGCGATGGTTCGGGTGGACGGCCTGGCGGCAAGAATCCGGGACCACATCCGCAAAGCGGGCCAGGTTATCGGCGAAATAGACGAAAACCTTACGTCAATATCCGACGACACGTCCTATCGGGTCGAATCCACGCTGGACAACATAACCAAGATGCTGAACGGCATGGGCGACAGCGGCACCCATAACCGATCGGCTCTGGCTTCCAAATTCAGCCGCGATATGGCGATGCTCGGCGATGACCTGCGCGAGAACATGAATATCAATGATGCGAGCCAGGTATTTCTGGCCAGTTTGCGGTCCGGCAGGAGCCTCCTGCTAGAAGCATTGACCCTGGCTGACGAGAAAGCAGTAGCCGAAACCGCCCAGCGGTTCGAAAAGGCAGTGGAACTGATCGAGCGTCAGGTGAGCCAGTTTCCCGCCACCGGGGATTATGAATATCTTCCCGATCAAGTGACGAGCTTCGCCATGTTTTCGGCAATATTCGACATTCGCTCGAAGATGTTGACCAACCGGATTGCCGCCGAGGCTGCAAACGGCCGCGCCTTGAGCCTGCTGGCGGAAATTCGTGAAGGTCTGTCCGCCGACGCGGCCACGACCGCCATGTCCAGCACGCGTGCCATCGCCGAGGATGCGGGCACGATCCAGCGGGTCGGGTTGGTGCTGCTGGTACTTCTCGCCGTTCTTACGCTGGCGATCGGCGCTATCGTTCTTGCCATTGTCGTAAAGCCTGTCGCACGCGCGTCTGAGACACTCGACGCATTGAGCCGCGGCAATCTGGATATCCAGCTGCCGCCGGCGCCATGGAAGGAATTTCTGGCCATCCGCAACTCAATAGGAAATTTCCGAAATGCCCTGATTGAAAGGGAAGCGATGCTGCGCGAACAGGAGACCGAGCACGCGGCGAAGGACCGCCGGGCAGACATAATCGGCAGCCTCACCGACGACTTCGATGCCAAGGCCCGCAAGGTGTTGATGACGGTTGCATCCGCCGCGACCGAATTGCAGCAGACGGCCGAGGGCATGGCGGTGACCGCCGAGCAGACCAACCAGCAGGCCAGCGCAGTCGCAACGGCCTCCAACGAAGCCACGGCAAACGTGCAAACCGTCGCCACCGCAGCCGAGGAGCTGTCGGCGTCGATCGCCGAGATCGGCCGCCAGGTCAACCAGTCGGCAAAAATCGCCGCCAGTGCCGTCGAAGAGGCAGCCAGGACCACCATAGCCGTGCGCGGGCTGGACGAGGCCGCCCAACGCATCGGCGACGTGGTGACGCTGATCAACAACATCGCCGGCCAGACCAACCTGCTGGCGCTGAACGCGACGATCGAGGCCGCGCGCGCCGGCGAGGCCGGCAAGGGCTTCGCCGTCGTGGCGCAGGAGGTCAAGAACCTGGCCAACCAGACCGCCAGGGCGACCGAGGATATCTCTGCCCAGATCGCGTCGGTCCAGGAAGAGACCCGCGATACGGTGACCGCGATCGAAAGCATCATGCAGGTGATCAACGAGATCAGCGATATCTCGACCACCATCGCCTCGGCGGTCGAGGAACAGGGTGCCTCTACCCAGGAAATCGCCCGCAACGTTCAACGGGCGGCCCAGGGAACCCAGGAGGTCAACACCAATATCAGCGGCGTTACGCAAGCCGCGTCGAGCACCGGCGCCGCCTCCAGCCAGGTGCTGGACTCCGCCGGTCAGCTCTCGGCCCAGGCAAAAT
>JAOUMF010000499.1 GCA_029881615.1 Alphaproteobacteria bacterium
CGCCGCCAGCGCCTCCGCCTTGCCATGGCCAAAACGGTGTTCGCGATCGGCCGGGGTCAACGCATGGCGCACGGCAACCAGATTGACGATCGAGGCCAACGCATCGAGCAGCGAATCCACCAGTGTCGACAGCATGGCAATCGATTCGGTGGCGATCCAGGCACCGGTTTTCAACGCTATCAGCGAACAGGCCACCGAAACGGATGCATAGGTAGCCAGCCGCATCAGGCGGCCGTTTTCGGCGCTCGTCGATGATTGCCCGCCAGCTGGCTGGATGTCGCTTGTCATGGAAACAACCGTTCGGTTCGCCAGTTTTCACCCTCGCGGATAAAGACCACTCGCTCATGCAGCCGGAAAAGCCCGTCCCGCCAGAATTCGATGCGTTCGGGCACGACGCGGAAGCCCGACCAGTGCGGTGGACGCTCTATGTCGCCCAGACCGAATTTGGCGGTAAATTCCGCGACCCGCCTTTCCAGCACGAACATTCCCTCCATCGGGCGCGACTGGTCGCTGGCCCAGGCGCCGACCCGGCTGCCGCGCGGGCGGCTGGCGAAATATTCATCGGCCTCTTCGGTGCTGACCGGCGTCACCGCCCCTTCCACGCGCACTTGCCGTCGCAGGCTCTTCCAGTGAAACAACAAGGCGGCATGAGGGTTTTCGGCAAGGTCATGGCCCTTGCGGCTTTCCAGATTGGTGTAGAATACGAACCCCGATTCGTCGAAATCCTTCAACAGCACCATGCGCGCGGAAGGCCGCCCGCGCGAGTCGGCGGTGGCCAGCGTCATGGCATTGGGGTCGTTGGGTTCCGACTCTCTGGCTTCTTCCAGCCAGGAATTGAAACGTTCGAATGGGCAGGCTTCTTGTTTTTCAGTCATCTCGCATTCATATAACACATGGCATTTATGGTAAATCAATCACCTTGCCGGACTTACAGTGTAAGTTCCCCATACAGAGGCGGGAGGAGATTTCATCCATCGCCCTTGAAGGGCGGCCACAGAGTGAAAGGACAGGTCATGTTGGTCAAGAAAATCATCCCGGTCATCGCTGCGGCGTCGATATTATCGGCTTGCGCCGACATGGGGCCGAAGCAATCGACCGGAACATTCGTCGGTGCGGGCGCCGGCGCCCTGCTCGGTAGCGGCGTGGGACATGGCGAAGGCAGGATAATGGCCGTTGCCGTCGGTACCTTGCTCGGCGCGCTGCTGGGCGGCGAGATTGGCCGCTCCATGGACCGGGCCGACCAGTTGGCCGCCGAACAGGCCTACCAGCAGGCCCGCACCGCGCCGATCGGTCAACCCATCACATGGGAAAATCCCGATAACGGGCATTACGGATCGGTAACGCCGGTTCGCGAAGGGACCCATAACCGGACAGGCGAATATTGCCGCGAGTTCCAGCAGACCGTGACCATCGGCGGGCGGGCGGAAGACGCCTATGGCGTAGCCTGCCGACAGCCCGACGGTTCCTGGCGAATCGAGCAATAGGCAATATCTTTACCTTTCTGTGTATAAGATCACGCGCGGAAACTCTGGGCATGAAGGCGGGTAATGAAGGATCCTTATGAACTGCTGGGCGTCGCGCGCGGCGCCAGTCAGGATGACATCAAGAAGGCATATCGGACGCTGGCCAAGAAGCTGCATCCGGATGTGAATCCCGGCGACAAGTCGGTGGAGCAGCGTTTCAAGGAAATCACGGCCGCCTACGATTTGCTGTCCGACGTGGAACGCCGCCGCCAGTACGATTCAGGCATGATCGGGGCCGACGGCACGGCGCAGAATCCATTCCGCCAGCAACGTCGCGGGGGCGGCGCATCCGGCTTCGGTTTCGGGTCGGAAGGGATCGATATCGACGACCTGTTTTCCGATCTGTTCGGGCGCGGCAAGCGGGGCCAGGGCCCGCAACATCATCGCGCGCACAAGCCCAAGGGCCGGGACCTCACCTATACCACCACCGTTTCGTTCCTGGACGCCATGCGCGGCGGCCGCCAAAGGGTATCGCTGTATAACGGCAAGACGCTGGACGTGAACCTGCCGCCCGGCACCGAGGACGGTCAGCGCCTGCGCATGAAGGGCCAGGGCATGGCGGGCCCGGCCGGCGGCGAGGCGGGCGACGCCTTCGTCGAAATTCATGTGGAATCGCATCCCTTCATGCGGCGCGAGGATCTGGATATCCATCTGGACTTGCCGATTACGCTGCATGAGGCGGTGCTGGGGGGCAAGGTCAAGGTGCCCACCATCGACGGCCCGGTAAACGCGACGGTCCCGCCAGGATCAAGCGGCGGCACCACGCTGCGGCTGAAGGGTCGCGGCATCATGACGCAAAAAGGCGGCCGGCGCGGCGACCAGTTCATAAAACTGCGCATAATGCTGCCCGAAGGCGGCACGGAAAAGCTGGCGGAATTCCTGAAAGGCTGGCAGCCTGAGGGTTACGATCCGAGGAAAAAGCTGAAGCTGGACTAAGGGCGGGGCCAAGTTCCCGGCCCGATCCGGTTCCGCCGGATTGCCCCGTTCCGCCGGATTGCCCCAAATTCCCGCCCGCAACCGCCATCAGGATTTCCATTTCCATGTACGACATTTCCTGGCTCCTGTTCATCGGCGCATCGCTGGTGGTCATCGTCGCGCCCGGGCAGGACATGGTGTTGGTAATGTCACGGGGCATCGGCCAGGGCGCGCGGGCGGGGCTGGCGACGGCGGCCGGCGTCTGCGCCGGGCTGCTGGGCCATTCGGTCATCGCCACCCTGGGTCTTGGGGCGCTGCTGGCGGCTTCGGATATGGCCTATTCGGCGCTGAAATATGTGGGTGCCGCCTATCTTGTCTATCTCGGCGGCCGTCTGCTCTTTGCCGGGAAGGACGGCATCGGCGCGCGGGCGATC
>JAOUMF010000500.1 GCA_029881615.1 Alphaproteobacteria bacterium
GAAATTCATGAAGACCTTCCAGGCCTACATGGACGAGGTGATCGAGCCGCACAAGACCTCCGACCTGTCGGACAGCCAGCCGACCAAGGGCAATATCGAGGGCGGGCTGACCACCATCGAGGAAAAGGCCTTCGGGAATCTCGAGAAGATCGGCAAGAAGACCCAGTATGTCGACGTGCTGGAGCCGGCGGAAGAGCCGACGAAAGGCCCGGGGCTCTATTTCATGGACACGTCGTCGGCGGCGGCCGAATGCGTCACCCTGCAGGCGGCGGCCGGATTTGTCGTGCATCTCTTCCCAACCGGGCAGGGCAATGTCATCGGCAACCCGATCGAACCGGTTATCAAGCTGACCGCCAACCCGCGCACCGCGCGCGAGATGGCCGAGCATATCGACGTCGATGTGTCAGGCATTTTGCGTCGCGAAATGACGCTGGATGAGGCCGGCGACGCGCTGCTGGCGATGACGTTGCGCACCTGCAACGGCCGCTATACCGCGGCGGAAGCGCTGGGTCATCGTGAGTTTGTGCTGACAAAGCTCTATCGAAGCGCTTGATCGACTGTTAAAAATGTAAAAATATCATGGGGCGGTCCTGCAAGGGGCCGCCCCAAATCCATGGTGGCATGTTTCCTGCGAACGATTGGGATAAATCAATTACCCGCGCAAGGACATTGACGATTATGAATATGATTCGGCTGGAAGAAGATCAGAAAATGGATACCGTCACCCTTACCCTTAGCGATATGTACAGTCTGGCACAGCGCGTTTTGATTAAAAGCGGGACCAGCGAGGCGAATGCCGGCCATGTTGCCACCGCCCTGGCCGTGGCCGAGTCCGACGGGCTTGCGGGACACGGGATGTCGCGCCTGCCCAGTTATTCCGCGCAGGTTCGCAGCGGCAAGGTGAATGGCCGCGCAATTCCCGTGGTGACCGAGCGCCCGGACAAGGCGGTCGTGCTGATCAATGCCAAGGACGGTTTTGCCTTTCCAGCCATTCAGACGGGGATCGACAAGCTGGTGCCCCTGGCCCAGAAATATGGCATTGCCGTTGCCTCGATCGCTCATTCGCACCATTGCGGCGCCCTGGGCTATCATGTGGAACGGCTGGCCGAACGCGGGCTGGTCGGTATCATGTTCGCCAACAGTCCCGCCGCAATCGCGCCCTGGGGCGGCAACAAGGCGCTGTTCGGCACCAATCCCATTGCTTTCGCCGCGCCCCGCAACACCGGTACGCCGCTGGTCATCGACCTGTCGCTCAGCAAGGTTGCGCGCGGCAAGATCATGGTGGCGGCGCAGAAGGGCGAGCCGATCCCGGAAGGATGGGCCGTGGATAGCGCCGGCCGACCGACGACGAATGCCCAGGCCGCGCTGGCCGGCACGATGCTGCCCATGGGCGACGCCAAGGGATCGGCCCTGGTGATGATGGTGGAGATTCTGGCCGCGACCATGACCGGCGCCAGTTACGGTTATGAGGCCAGCTCCTTCTTCGATGCCGACGGCAAGCCGCCGCGCGTGGGACAGATGATGCTGGCCATCGACCCGGGCGCCACCGTGGATGTGTTCACGGGAAATGGTTTTGCCGGCCGGATCGAGACGCTGATTTCGCAGATCAAGATTCAACCGGGCACGCATATCCCCGGATCCTCCCGCGAGGCCAAGCGACGCGACGCCCGCTTTAAAGGCGTTCAGATCCCCGCCCAGTTGCATCAGCAATTGACGATGCTGGCGGGCGGCTGACAGGTCACGGGCCGGCATTCGCCGGCCCGATCCTTCATTTCTGTTCTAGCCCCTCTGTTCTAGCCCCGGTATTAGCGGATAGGCTGTTTATTGTCGGCGTAGAAGCCGAACGGGATGTTGCGCCACCAGGTAATGCCGGCGATGGCATTTTTCGTCTGGGTCATCATGTAGCCGTCGAACATCTGGTCGTCATTACGATTGTTCGGGGTATTGTTGAAATCTACCCAGAATACGATCCGGTGACGCAGGTTCGAATTCGTGCGATAGCCCGGCCCTGTGTGGCCGCCGGTCACCTTGCTCTGCGGGTCGACTGTGCTGGTGAGTGTCAGTTTGTGGCGGCCGTTGGCCGTAATCAGCTGGCCTCCGGCATTGGGAAAAAGTTGCAGCGTCCCCTGATGGCCGTCCCAGATGATACGGTACTGGCAGCCCTTGGCGCTGCAGCCGGCGAAATCGGCAGGGTTAAGCTGCGCGGCCGCCGGCGTGGCGGCCAGGAATGAGGCTGCGACATAAATGCCTGAAAGCGCAGTTAGTCTGGATAGGATTGATTTCATTCGGTTCGTTTCCTTCTCTGGTTCAAAAATAGCGCCGGTCAGGTCTGCTTTCTGGAGCGGACCGTTAATAGGGCATGGACGGGTCGCAGGCCGGGTTCGCCGCGCAGTCCATGCCCAGGATCGCGCCCAGTGCAATGCCGATAGAGCCCCCTCCGCCTGATCCCCCCAGCGATGGCTCGCACCGGTTGGGGCCGATACCGTCCGACTGGCAGCCGGTCACCGTGGCACCGATCATTCCCATGACATCGCTGAAATCAGTCCGTTGCCCTTCGCCGTCGCCACTGCCGCCGCAATTGATGGCAGGGTCGCCGCCCTCCGCTGAGGCCGATCCACCCGGGTTCACGACGGGGTCCAGGCAGTCGTTTTCAGGTGCGGCGTTGCCCGCCCCGCTTGTACCCCAGTTGGACGCCGTCTGTGCGCGGGCGAGGCAGCGTTCATACATAATCTCACTCCAACTCCCGCCACTCTCGGCGCCGGGAGTGGGCCGGGAGGAGCCGCCTCCGCCTCCGCCCCCGCCCCCGCCACCACCGCCGCCTTCCGGCGCGTCTCCCTGGCAGTAGCTGGACGTGGAACCACCCGCACA
>JAOUMF010000501.1 GCA_029881615.1 Alphaproteobacteria bacterium
TTTCTCTGATGCGGGCTTCAAGAGCCGGTGAACTGTCCATGCCCCGAAAGGCGATCTGTACCGGAATTTGCATTGTTACCCTCGAGAATTGTTTTTGATTATCGGGTGAAATCATTGTTGCGCCTGCGATAGCCATGCGTCGTTGATCTAACGCAATTGCATGGTACTTCGAAGGGTATAGAAAGAAACTAGTGGACGTCGGCGCTGGTGGTATGGACTATTGTGAAGCGGTTTATTCATTCAAGGGGAAGACATGAGCAATCCCGCCAAGATCCTGATTATGGGCGCCGAACCCGACGATGAACGGGCGGCCGCGCTCAACGGTGCGGGCTATCGGTGCAAGTGCGAACCTGTACTGTCCGATATGGTCGCGGCACTGGATCGCAACAGGCCGAGTGTGGTGCTGGTCAGCATTGCCGGATCCGAGGGACTGGAGTTGATACGCGCCGCGAAGGCGGACAGCGAGGCACAGCGTGTCCCCCTTGTCGCAATCGATATCGGCAATGCCCCGGATGCACTGGTTAAATGCCGGGATGCCGGTGCAGACGATGTGTTCGAGGACAACACGGACGAGCGCGAACTGGTAGCGCGAATGCAGGCACTGGTCCGGCTTGGTGGAATGGAGGCCGAACTGGTTCGGCGTGCGGCGACGGCCGGGGAATTCGGTATCCAGGTCGGCACGAACATCGCCCGTCTACCGGATGAGAAAGGTGGGCATTTGCTGATCGTCGGGGCCGAGGAAGGTGAAATTGAAACCCTCTGTCCCTTGCTTCCGAAATCCGGCATCGGATTTTCCACGGAACCCGATCCCTACAGGGCGCGGTCCCGCGTTGAGGGCAGCGAGGACGAGTCCTTCGACGGTGCACTGATTTACGTGCGTGACGAAGAAATGCGCGAGAAGTGCGACTATTTCTGCCGGGCGGTGCGCAACGACCGGCGGCTATACGATCTTCCATTGTTCATGGTAACCGAACGTGGCGCCTTCCCTGACCATGGCAGCGCATATGAGCAGGGTGCCAATGTCGTTGCGGAGACGCCGGTTGACTGCGATTTCCTGGACGCCCACCTGCATTTGCTGCTGCGCGGGCGCGAGCGCCGCCGGGCGCTTGGCCGCCGCATCGCGGCTACTCTGGGACCGAAGACCGCAGACGATCTTGGCAGCGTCTATTCGAGCGATTTCGTAGAAGCCCATCTCGAAAAACTCGGCAAGGACAAGGCCAGCCGCGGGACTGTCTCCAGCGCGATCCTGTTTTTTATCCCCACGGTTGGCGAAGTTGCGGCGTTATACGGACTTGAAGAGGCCGCCTTGCTCCGGCAGCAATTGGGTAGCTGGCTGGCTGCCCTGTTGCGGGTGGAGGATACCGTGGGGCGGACCGGCACGGACGAGTTCATCGCCTTGATGCCGGATACCGGTCTGGCCGAAGCGGAGTTGGTGCGGAAACGCGTTGTCGGCGTCCTGCATCAGTCGGAGTTCCGGTTAACCGACAATGTACCTGTCGGGATCGAAGTCTATGTCCAGTCCGGCCTTACCGCGGTACAGGACAACGACAATCTCGAAGATACGATCGCGCGGGCCAGCGACCTGCTAGAGTGATTCCCGATTGTAGCAGGTAACCTCGATTTGATCGGTCGGAATTGGAAGTGCCGGTCGGGCCGTGTTACAAGACCGGCATGATTATCGACGTATTCTCCGATCCGGTCTGCCCCTGGTGCTTCATCGGCAAGCGCAGGATGGAACAGGCGCTTGAACTGCACGGGTTGACTGGCAAGGTCACGGTCCGCTGGCGCGCCTTCCAGCTCAATCCCGGGATGCCGCCCGACGGCATGGACCGTGCGGACTATCTGGCGCTCAAATTCGGCGGTGGCGAGCGGGCAGCGCAGGTTTACGATGCGATCCGCCATGCCGGCAAAGGGGTTGGAATACCCTTCGAATTCGAGCGCATCAAACGCACCCCCAATACCATCAAGGCACACCGGCTGATACGCTTCGCCGGCCGATCGAACCAGGATGGTGCTGTGGCGGAGATGCTGTTCCAATCCTATTTCCTGGAAGGGCGAGATATCGGCGACGACGAGGTTCTTCGCGAGATCGCGGCCAAATGCGGTTTGGACGGTGACGAAACCCGCGCCATGCTGGCGGGAAATGAAGAAGAAGATACAGTGCGCAAGGAGAATGATTTCGCCTTGTCTCTGAATATCGATGGCGTTCCCTGCTTTATTGTCGAGAACCGCTATGCCATCGTTGGAGCGCAGGAACCCGAAGCCTTCGGCCCGATCTTCGACCTGGTGCGCGAGGAAGAGCGCCTGGCCGCGGGGCCGTAATTACATTTTCGCCAGATCGGCGAGTTCTTCCATAAGTTGACGGACGCCACGCACGCGGACCCGCGCATTGTCCCAGACCCTCATGAAGACCAGCTTCTGGTCCGGCCGCAGCTTGACCGTGCCGGCCTGTTTCTGAATATAGGCCACCAGGCCCTCGGGATTGGCATAGCGATTTTCATACAACGTCAGTACCGCACCCTTGGGGCCGGCATCGACCTTTTCAACACCGGCGCGTCGGCAAAGTTGTTTGATTCCGATGACCTGCAACAGATTTTCCACGGCATCCGGTATGGGCCCGAACCGATCGATCAGTTCGGCGGCGAAAGCCTCTATGTCCGGGGCGTCGACCAGGTGCGCCAGCCGCCTGTAAAGCCCGAGCCGCACCGGCAGGTCGGCGACGTAATCGTCGGGAATCAGGATCGGCATGCCCAGGGAAATCTGCGGTGTCCAGCTCTCCACAGGCGTTTCCGTCTGTTCGGCGCTGGCCGCGGCGACCGCTTCCTGCAGCAGATGCTGGTAGAGTTCCACGCCAATATCGCGGATAT
>JAOUMF010000502.1 GCA_029881615.1 Alphaproteobacteria bacterium
CCTCGATCGCCTCGGCCAAGCGGGTCAGCCGGGCAATCTTGTCATCCGCCATCAGCGCGGGATTGTCGGCAATATCGTCGGCGGCGCGGGCAAAGGCATAGTACGCCGCCACATGGGGGCGTAGCGCCCGGGGAAGCAGAATCGACCCGACGGGGAAATTTTCCCCCGCTTCATTCTTGCCCGAAGGCGTTTCCAGCTTTTTCGAATTCGTCATGCCTCCTGACTTAAAGCCCCGGGACGTTGAAAACCAGTCCCGTCTTCACCGGTTGGGAAAGAGTCTCTTGCATTCTGGCGGGTTTCGGGCAAATTGCCCGGCATGACCGCAAAGAAGAAACAATTATCGCCCCTGGATCAGGCTCTGGCCTGCCAGCAGAAAGGCGACCTGGAAGGTGCCGAAGCGGGATTCCGCGCGGTGCTGGCCAGCGAATCCGATCATCCCGACGCGCTGGTTCTGTTGGGCGCGCTGTTGCAGAAAACCAAACGGGCGACCGAGGCCGTCGGGTTGATCGAACGCGCCATCGAAGCGGCGCCGAAGAAAGGGCGTCAGCCCGACCCTTCCTGGCATGTGGCCCTGTCTTTCGCGAAGCGCGATAGCGGCGACGTGGAAGGCGCGCTGGCTGAGATCGAATCGCTGCTGAAACAGGCGCCGGGTCAAAAGGAGCTGATCTTTCTGCGCGCGCAACTTCTGCAGCGGCTGGATCGCCATGAAGAGGCGATCGAGGATTACCGGGGATTCCTGAAGCAGGTTCCCAACAATGCGCTGGCGCATAATAATCTGGGCATTTCGCTGAAGGCCGTTGGGCTTTTGAAGGATGCCCATGACGCCTATCAGCGGGCATTGGAACTGCAGCCCAACTATGCCATGGCCATGGCCAATGTGGGCCAGATGTATAGCGACATGGGCCAGATGGAGGCAGCGATCGCGCAGCTTCGCAAGGCCAATGCGCTGGACCCCGACGACCGCAAGGCGGAAAACGCCTTGGTCGACGCGTTGCAAATGGGGGATCAGGCGGAAGAGGCCGAACGGCTGGCCGAGAAAATTTATGCGCGCGATCCCGAAGATGTTAAGGCGATGATCCAGCTTGGCAATATCCGCATGGTGATGGGCAAGCGCGACGACGCGGTCAGGCTGGCGCGCAAGGCGCATGAGGCGCTGCCACGCGCGCCGGGCGGGCTTTCGCTGCTGGCCGAGGCCGACCGTGAGGCCGACCCCGAAGCGTTGCTGGCGGAAATTGAAAGCGTTCTTGCCGAAGGACAGGGCTTTCGGCACAGCACCGGCCTGAATTTTTCGGCTGCCAAGCTGTGCGAAAAACTGAAACGCCACGAAGACGCGTTCGCCCATTATGTGGCGGGCAATGCCGCGCGCAAGGAAGAGCTTCAGCGGTTGGAGAAGGATTATAATCCCGAACAATTCGAACGCCGAATCGATCAATTGATCGAATCGTTCGACAGGGAACGCTGTGCCGGTCCCGGCGGCAGTTCGTCCGAATTGCCTATTCTCATCGTCGGCATGCCGCGATCGGGCACTAGCCTGACCGAACAGATTCTGGCCAGCCATTCGAAGGTCGTGGGCGCGGGCGAGTTGAAGGAAATCGGCCAGATCATGGGCTGGCTGAAAAGCACCCACGGTTATCCAAAAAAACTGCCCCAGTCGGCATTGACCGAGGCCGCCACAGGCTATCTGAAATATATCGGCAAAATCGGCCGGGGCGCGGCGCGCGTTACCGACAAGATGCCGGGCAATTTCATGAATGTCGGGCTGATTACCCGCATGTTCCCCAAGGCGCGAATCATTCATTGCCGGCGCGATCCGATGGATAATTGCCTGTCCTGCTTTGCCCAGAATTTCCGGGCCGACGGCTTGAGCTGGAGCGCGGATCTGACGAATCTGGGGCATCAATATGGCCAGTATCGTCGCCTCATGGCGCATTGGCGCGAAGTGTTGCCGGCCGGTCGCATGCTGGAAATCGATTACGAGGAAACAGTCGCCGACCTGGAGACCCAGGCGCGGCGGTTGGTCGAATTCTGTGGGCTGGAATGGGAAGAATCCTGTCTGGCATTCCACAAGACCGAGCGCGCGGTCTCGACGGCCAGCCGTGAACAGGTGCGCAATCCGATCTATAATTCATCGGTCGGTCGCTGGAAGCGCTATGGTGACGCGGTGATGCCGCTGGTCGAATCGCTGCGCGCCGCTGGTTGCGGTCCCGACCTGGCGGACGATTGAGCGCGGGTGGCATGGCGACGCCCGCCGATCCGCTTTCGGCTGCATTCGCCCGGCACCGCCAGGGCGACTTCAAACAGGCCGAGCGGGATTACCGCGCGGTCCTGAAGAAGCAGCCGCATAATCCCGATGCGCTTTATCTGTTGGGCATGCTGTGCCTGGATCGTGACCGGCCCGGCGAGGCGGCGAAATATCTGGCGCGCGCCGTCGATGCGCTGGGGCGGACGGCGCGGCCCGTCGATCCCGCATGGCGCCTGACGCTAGGCACGGCCCTGCAACGCGATGGCAAACCCGCCGCCGCCCTTACGGCGTTCGAGGCGGCGTTGAAAAGTGCCCCCGCCAATCCCGACGCCTTGTTCTGCCGGGCCACGGCCCTGCAAGATCTCGGACGGCTGGAAGAAGCCGCCGGCGGTTACGAGGCGGTGCTGAAGATCGCGCCGAAACATGCCGACGCCGCCAATAATCTGGGGGCGATCAAGCGTGATTCCGGCGAGTCCGCCGCCGCCATCGCGGCGTTTCAGCGCGCCGTCGCGTCGCGGCCGAACTTTACCGAGGCGCTGTACAATCTGGGCCATTCGCTCGCCGATGCGGGGCGGGCGGTGGAGGCCGTATCCGTGCTGCGGGCCGCGGCGGACGCCCGGCCC
>JAOUMF010000503.1 GCA_029881615.1 Alphaproteobacteria bacterium
CGCCGCGCCGTCGGGCACGGCAACCAGTGGCGCCGCCTCCGCCAGCGGCGCGAAACTCTGCTTTTCCAGCGCACTCACATTGGTATAGCGCCAGGCTTCAACCTTGCGGTTCGGCAAGCCATTCGCCCGGAAAGCCTCGATACCCTGACTGCGCAACGAATCCAGCCAGGCCAGATCCGCACCCGGCAGTCGCGGCGCGGCCTCGTCAAACGGGGCGGCAAGGGAAAAGCCGGTTTCCTGATCCTGTGTCATATTCATCCCGCCCTCAAGCGGCCTCGGCGCCGGCATATTCGGCATAGCCCTTGGCCTCGAGTTCCAGGGCCAGCTCCTTGCCGCCAGATTTGACGATGCGGCCATCGGCCAGAACATGCACGAAATCGGGCACGATATAATCCAGCAGGCGCTGGTAATGGGTGATAACCAACGCCGCGTTTTCAGGGCTGCGCAAGGCGTTTACCCCTTCCGCCACAACCTTCAGCGCATCGATATCGAGGCCGGAATCGGTCTCGTCCAGCACCGCCATCGACGGTTCCAGAACCGCCATTTGCAGGACCTCGTTGCGCTTCTTCTCGCCGCCGGAAAAGCCCACATTGACCCCGCGCTTCAGCATATCGTCGCCGATACCCAGCGGCTTGGCCTTACCGCGCACATATTTCAGGAACTGCATGGCGTCCAGTTCGCCCTCGCCGCGCGCCTTGCGCACGGAATTCAGCGCCGTCTTCAAGAAAGTCGTGTTGCTGACGCCAGGTATTTCGACGGGATACTGAAAGGCCAGGAACAGGCCAGCGCAGGCGCGCTCGTCCGGCTCCATATCCAGGATATCCTTGCCGTCGAACAGGATCTGTCCATCGGTGACCTCATAACCCGCGCGCCCGGCAATCACATATGAAAGCGTGCTCTTGCCGGCGCCGTTCGGGCCCATGATAGCGTGCACCTCGCCCCGGTCTATGGTGAGATTCAAGCCTTTCAAAATCGGCTTGTCGCCGACTGTCGCGTGCAGATTGCGGATTTCCAGCAATGCCATTGATCTATAACTCTCCGTTGTTCCGGGGCGGCGTCAACCGACGCTGCCTTCCAGACTAATTCCGATCAGTTTCTGCGCCTCGACGGCGAATTCCATCGGGAGGTGCTGCATGACCTCCTTGCAGAAACCGTTGACGATAAGCGAGACGGCTTCCTCTTCCGACAGGCCGCGCTGACGGCAGTAAAAGAGTTGGTCCTCGCTAATTCTGGCTGTGGTGGCCTCATGCTCCACCTTGGCGCTGGGGTTGCGCGATTCGATATAGGGCACCGTATGGGCGCCGCAGCGGTCGCCGATCAGCAGGCTGTCGCACTGGGTATAGTTGCGCGCGCCCTCGGCCTTCGGCTGCATGCGGATCAGGCCGCGATAGGTGTTGTCGGCGCGCCCCGCCGAGATGCCCTTGGAGATCACCGTGGAGCGCGTATTCTTGCCCCGATGGATCATCTTGGTGCCGGTATCGGCCTGCTGGCAATTATTGGTGATGGCCACCGAATAGAACTCGCCGACCGAATTATCGCCGGTCAGGATGCAGCTTGGATATTTCCAGGTAATCGCCGACCCGGTCTCGACCTGGGTCCAGGAAACCTTGGAATTGTCGCCGATACAGTGGGCGCGCTTGGTGACGAAGTTATAAATGCCGCCGACGCCGTTCTCGTCGCCCGGATACCAGTTCTGCACCGTGGAATATTTGATCTCGGCGTCGTCCAGCGCCACCAGTTCCACGACCGCGGCATGAAGCTGGTTTTCGTCACGCTGGGGCGCCGTGCAGCCTTCCAGATAGCTGACATAGGCGCCCTCGTCGGCGATGATCAGCGTGCGCTCGAACTGGCCGGTATTCTGGGCGTTGATGCGGAAATAGGTGCTCAGCTCCATCGGGCTGCGCACGCCCTTGGGAATGTACACAAAGGAGCCGTCGGTGAAGACCGCGCTGTTCAGGGTGGCGAAATAATTATCCGTGTAGGGAACCACGCTGCCCATATACTTCTTCACGAGATCGGGGTGGTTCTTGATGGCTTCGGAAATCGAACAGAAGATAATCCCGTCTTCTTCCAGCCGCGCCTTGTAGGTGGTGGCGACCGAGACACTGTCGAATACCGCGTCCACCGCCACGCCGGCCAGCCATTCCTGCTCTTTCAGCGGAATGCCCAGCTTTTCATAAGTTTCCAGCAGCTTGGGATCGACCTCATCCAGGCTCTTCGGGCCCTCGCCGATCTTCGGCGCCGAATAATAATAGGAATCCTGGTAATCGATCGGATCGATTTCCAGCTTGGCCCAGTCGGGCGCTTCCATTTCAAGCCAGGCCCGATAGGCCTTCAGGCGCCATTCCAGCATCCATTCCGGCTCTTCCTTCTTGGCCGAGATGAAACGAACGGTACCCTCGTCCAGCCCCTTGGGCGCGACATCGGAATCAATGTCGGTGACGAAGCCGTATTTATATTTGTCGTCCGCCAGCGTGCGGACCTGTTCGACGGTTTCAGGCGTTGCCGCCATTCCTAATTCCCCCGTTGGGCCAGATGAAAGTTAAACGTCCGCCGGCGCCCGCGCGGGCACGGCCGGAAGATCGATGAAATTCGGCGGAGTCGCTATTTCAGCCAGCGACATGGATTTCAGCGTGCGGTTGACCGCGGCATTGACCCGGTCCCAACATCCGCGGATCAGGCAGAGACTTTCCACCGAGCAGGCATCCCCCGTGGCGCCGTCGACGCAGGCCGTCACCGCCACCGGACCTTCAAGCGCCCCGATGATATCGGCCACGCTGATCTCGGTCGCCGGCCGCGACAGCGCATAGCCGCCGTTCGTGCCCCGGTGTGATGTCACCAGCCCACCTTGGGTCATGCGCTTC
>JAOUMF010000027.1 GCA_029881615.1 Alphaproteobacteria bacterium
CCTTGCTCTTCACGAGTGGGCGAGGTCTTATTTGATGATGTACGGCAAAAAATTCAGATCGCAAGCGGCAAGCTTCAGTGACCGGCGGCGGTCGGCGATTGCGCGGATGGGGCGGCTGCGGGTCGGTACCCTGATTCTGATTCGCTGGATCGCGATCGGCGGTCAGGCGATGGCGATACTGCTGGTTCGGTTCGGCATGGGATACGAATTGCCGGTTCTCGCCTGCGCCACGGCGATTGGGGTGTCGGCCGCGTCCAACGGCTGGCTGGCGGCAAGGCGCGCGCCAAGGGCACGGCTGGGCGACCGGGAAACAGCCCTGGTGCTGGGTTTCGATCTGTTGCAACTGGCGGCGTTGCTGTTCCTGACAGGCGGGTTGCACAATCCCTTCATAATTCTGATCCTGGCGCCGGTGACCGTTTCGGCCACCATCCTGTCGCGCAACGCGACGGCCACGCTGGTCGGATTGGCGATCGCGAGCATTAGCGCGCTGAGCTTTTGGCATCTGCCCTTGCCCTGGGATCCGCCGGGATCCTTCGTCCAACCGCTAACCTATGTATTGGGCCTTTGGACGGGCCTGTCTGTAGCGGCGGTTTTCATATCGGCGTATGTCTGGTCGGTCGCGGAAGAAGCCCGCAGCATGTCGGAAGCCTTCGCGGCGACACGCCAGGCGCTGGCCCGCGAACAGCGATTTGCGGCGGTAGGCGGACTGGCGGCGGCGGCGGCGCATGAATTGGGTTCGCCCCTGGCGACCATCGCCGTGGTGGCGGGTGAATTGGCCCGCGCGGCGCCTTCCGACAGTCAATTCGCCGAAGACGTTCAACTTCTGATCAGCCAATCCAATCGCTGTCGCGATATTCTGGCCGAACTGTCCCGGCATCCCGGCAAAATGGGCAGCTTGCCCTTCAAGCATGTCCCCTTGTCCGCGCTGATCGAAGAAGCCGCCAAACCGCATGACGGCAGCCGCGGCAATATCGAACTGGATATCGAATGCGATCCCAAGGACGAATCCTCCGAACCGGAAATTGCGTGCAGTCCGGAAATTCTGCTGGCGGTCGGAACATTGATACAGAATGCTGTGCAATTCGCCCATGCCAAGGTGGAGGTTACCGTTACCTGGTCTGCCGAAGAGTCGGAAATCAGCATCCTTGACGACGGGCCGGGATTCGCCCAAGACCTGCTGGCGGTAATTGGTGAGCCCTATGTTTCCAGCCGTCGCGGTGAGGAAGGTCATATGGGCTTGGGGATATTTATCGCGCAAACGCTGCTGGAGCGAACCGGCGCCACTATGTCATTTGGCAACAACGACGGGGCGGAGGTTGTCATACGCTGGCCGCGCGCTATGCTTGAAGCTATTGAAAATGATGATTCGGGGGACTAGCCGGTGACCGGCTGGTGAGGGTAGATGGATAATAATGACGAGAAAATGGACCTGCTGATAGTTGATGACGACGCGCCGTTACGCAATCGACTGGCGCGCGCCATGGAAGATCGTGGATTTAATGTCGCGACAGCGGCCAGTGTGGCCGAAGGGTTGGCCGCGGCCAAATCCAAACCGCCGGGTTATGCCGTAGTCGATTTAAGGCTCGCCGATGGGAACGGGCTGGAGGTCGTCGAGGCCCTGCGCGAAGCGTGCGAGGACATGCGCATCGTTATGTTGACCGGTTACGGCAACATCGCCACCGCGGTGGCCGCGGTAAAGGCCGGCGCGGTGGATTATCTGGCGAAACCGGCCGACGCCGACGCGATCATGGCGGCCCTGACCGAGAGGGAACGCGCGTTGCCGCCGCCGCCGGAAGATCCAATGTCGGCCGATCGGGTGCGTTGGGAACATATCCAGCGGGTCTATGAGCAATGCGGACGCAATGTTTCGGAAACCGCACGGCGGCTGAAGATGCATCGCCGGACCCTGCAACGCATCCTGGCGAAATACGCGCCGCGCAGTTGAACGCCGCCAGCAACATGGGCGCGCCATCGGTACCGTCCGGCAGCGTGATATACGCGATCGGCGATATCCATGGCGAGAGCGACAAGCTGGACCTGCTGCACGCAATGATCCGCGCCGACGCGCGAACGCGCGAGGCCGAACGCAAGGTAGTGATCTACCTGGGCGATTATATCGATCGCGGCCCCGATAGCGCCGGCGTGATCGAACGGTTGATATCCGGCGACCCGCTGCCCGGCTTCGAGAAAGTTTTTTTGAAAGGCAATCACGAGGAATTTCTGCTGCATTTCATCGCTACCGGCGACAACTCGTCGGGCTGGTTCCACAATGGTGGGCTGGACACCTTAAGGGTCTATGGCGTTGAAGCACGCGGCCGCAGCCTGTGGCGACCCGATTCGGAAGCATTACGCGTCGCGCTGATTAAAAACCTGCCGGAAAGCCATCGGTGTTTCATGGAATCGCTCGATCTTTATCATGTCGAGGGCGACTATTTGTTCGTCCATGCTGGCATCCGGCCCGGCCGGGCATTGAAAGACCAGACCGCCGCCGACATGCTATGGATCCGCAACAGGTTTCTGGACTCCGACGAAAACCACGACTTCCTGGTAGTGCATGGGCACACTCCCTGCAGTTTTCCGGAAGTCCGCCCAAACCGCATCGGCATAGACACCGGCGCCTGCTACGACGGCAAACTGACCGCGCTCGCCCTGGAAGGCGAGAAGAGAGATTTTCTACAGGCGTAAGACTTCAGGAATACCCGGTGTCGTTCAGGCGCATTAGCCGCCGGGCGGCCGCGCGGGCGAAACGCAGCGTCAGGGCCTTGCGGCGGACCGGGGCCATCTTGAATTCCGGCGAAGGGGCGACGATAGCCGCGCCGTAGCGGTCGGCGACCATAATACCTACATCCCCGGGCAGCGCGGATCGGTCGAAATCCTCGGCCACGGCAAAATAAAATGCATCGCAATAAGGCAGATATTCCCGCCATTTATTGTCAGACCGGTAATCGGCCAGCGAGGACTTCACCTCGACGACCGCCAGCAATCCGCCATGGTCCAGTGCCATTACATCGACTCGCCGACCATTACCCAATGGCAGTTCCGCAAGGCAGGACCACCCCATATCGCTGAACGCACGCATCACCCCGCGGGCGATGTTCCCCGCCAAGCCGTCAGGCACAATATCTCTCTGCAATTCACCATGCATGGCACGACATTACAGTGAACAAAACGAATACGTAACCCCTTTTGCTTTTATGCAACTTGGAAACTTCTTGTTCGTAATTAGGCTGTATAACGTCTGTGGGATTTTGGAGACCACGCGATGCAGAACGTTCTGTTTCTTTGTACCGGCAACTCGGCCCGGAGCATTATGGCCGAGGCGTTGCTTCGCCATTGGTCCGATGGCATGTTTACGGCGTTCAGCGCCGGCAGCAGCCCTGCCGGGGAACCGCATCCTCTGGCCCTTGAAATGCTGGCGGCGCGTGATGTGCCTTCGCATGGGTTGCGCAGCAAAAGCTGGGACGAATTCGGCAATGCGCATGCGCCTGTGATGGACATTGTCATCACCGTTTGCGATAAGGTCGCCAACGAGGTTTGCCCCGTATTGCCGGGCGTTCCCTTGCGGCTGCATTGGGGGCTGCCCGACCCGGCCTCGGCGCATGGCGACGAACCGGCGGTGCGCGAGGCGTTCGCGAAAGTTTGCGACAAGCTGGAAAAGCGTATCGCGCAACTGGTCACCATTCCCTTCGCCGATCGCGCGCCGGAAAGCATCCAGGCCGACCTCGACGCCATCGCCGAGGTTGACGATACCGTGGCCGAGGACATCACGAACGAGGGCTGAACCGGGGAAGCGACAACCCGCTACTTTCTGTAGAGAAAGTCTTCATCCTTACCGATTGTTAATATATGAACGCGAGTAATCCCTCCCGGGAAACAACAAGAACCGGGAAGGAGTTGCCTTGGCTTTCATTCGCCTTTTGCATGTGCCCGCGCTGCTGGCCACGGGTGCCGGTTTTTATGGAACCGCGGCCGGCCAGTCGCGGATAGAGGATTTGCGCTGGATCGAGGAATCCGGAACCTATCTGCTGAAAGATTCAAACGGGGCGATACGGCTATGAGCGAATCACCTGGGCGGACGTTTTTGGGCCATTGAGGCGCCCCGTGCCCTCATTGTCTTGACCGGTGGGTCCACAGGCATTACCTGTCCGCGAGACATCTTCGCAGGCAATAGCGGGAATAACGCCCATGACCCCACGTGAACGCTTGATTGACGGTTACCGTCAATTCCGGAACGATGCCTACGCCTCGCAGGTCGCGGCCTATCGCCGACTTGCCGCCGGACAGCGGCCCAATAGCATGATTGTCGCCTGTTGTGACAGCCGGGTCGATCCGGCCACGATCTTTTCGGCCGGTCCGGGCGAGTTATTCGTGGTGCGCAATGTCGCCAACCTGGTGCCGCCCTTTTCCAACGATACCTTCCATCATGGCACCTCGGCGGCACTGGAATTCGCGGTAGAAAATTTGAAAGTCGACCAGATCGTGGTGATGGGACATGGCGATTGCGGGGGCATTCAGGCCTGCATGGAGGCCGGGCATGGCAAACCGGCCAGCTATTTCGTCGGCCCCTGGGTAGAGATCGCCGCCCCTGCCCGCGATGAAGTCTTGATGACCAGCCATCGCGATTCCGAGGCCGATCAGCGGCGCAGCCTGGAGCGCGCAGCCATCCTGCTGTCACTGGAAAACCTGAAGACCTTCCCCTTCGTGCGCGAGGCCATGAAGACTCGCGGCCTCAGGCTGGAAGGGGCGTGGTTCTCGGTAGCCGAGGGCGCGCTTTATTGGTTGGACGACGAAAGCCACGAATTCAGGCTGATCCCCGCCGACTGACGGCTTACGGGATTCCGGGTGGCATTATCTGTCTGAAAGAATGGCGCGCCCGGCAGGACTCGAACCTGCGACCCCAAGATTCGGAATCTTGTACTCTATCCAGCTGAGCTACGGGCGCTCTGTAAGTGAACGGAGCGCACATTAACCGAAAGCTTTCCCGGTTTCTACTCCCCTTTTCAATTAATCTTTTCGGGGCGGCGGACCCAGTTTGCGGTCTGGCCGTTCCTCGCCCGAGGGTAAGGGGGCCGTCGGGTCGGTCGACCAGGCGACAATATCGGTCAATACGATTGCGGCGTTCAGATCTCGCAAAAGCATATGGTAGCCCTTGGAATATTCCGCCAGCCGCCAGTCGCCATCCGCCGGAAGTGCGCCGAGCAACACTTCGCGGCCCTTGCGCGGGACCAGATCTTCGATCTTGCCATACATCACCAGCGCCGGCACCGAAAGGCGCGGCGCGGCTTCCAGCGCCTCGTCCATCACCGTAACCAGCCCATAAATGGAATCGAAACGCGTCGCCTTGATGACCAGCGGATCGCGACCCAGCCCGCGCAACATTTCGATATTGTCGGATGGGCGTACCTTGAAACCGCGCCCGGTGGCGGTGACCCATGGAACGGTGTGGGCGACCAGGCCCAGCGCGGCCCGCTGATACCAGGGAATGGCGCGCCAGCCACGCACCGCCGGCGCAGCAAGCACCACGCCATTCACAATTGGTGGATTATCGGTCCCAAGCGCGGTCAGAATAATCGCTCCACCCATGCTTTCGCCGACCAGATAAACCGGTATCCCCGGATGACGTTCCCGTATCAGCCGCACCGCAACGCGCAGATCCTCGACCAGGGTTTCGGTCCCGGCCCAGAGCCCATGGTCCGGGGCCTCGCCAAAGCCACGCTGGTCGTAGGCATAAGTGACAAGGCCTTTTTCCGCCCAGAATTCCCCGGGGTCCTCGAAGCTTTTCGAATAATCGTTGAAACCGTGCAGGGCGACCAGCGCGGCGGTTGGCGTCCCCGCGGGCTTCCATATTCTCAGCGGCAGCCTTGCCGCGTCGGTCGTGAGGATATGGTCGTCGGCCAGCATGGCCTCGGTGACCGGCGGCCCCATGACGGTGACGGTGGGCGCACACCCGGCCGCCAAAAACAGTGCGGCGAGCAGCAGGGGGATGGTGCTCCTCATGCCTCAGGCCGCGTCGGAGGTCTCGTCCCGGGTAAGCTGCAGGAAGATATCCTCCAGGTCGGTTTCCTCGGTGGTCAGGTCGACGATATCGAGGCCGCCGCCGCGTAACGCGTCGAGGATTTCCCCGATATGGACGCGGCTGGGCTGGTAATGGATGGTAACCGCGTTGGGTGCGGTCAGTTCCGCCGAATAGGCTGCAAGCGCGGGCGGAAGTTCGGACAGCTCGGCCGCCAGCGTAATGTTTACCGCCTTGGCGTCGAGGCGGCCGAGCAGCGCCTTCTTGTTATCGTGGGCCACCACCTTGCCGTGGTTGATGATCGCGATATGGTCGCAGAGTTCCTCGGCCTCTTCCAGATAATGGGTGGTCAGCAGAACGGTCACGCCGCGCTTGTTCAATTCCACCACATAATCCCACAGTTGGCGGCGCAGTTCCACATCGACGCCGGCGGTGGGTTCGTCCAGCACCAGTACCGGGGGCTGATGGACCAGCGCCTTGCCGACCAGCAGCCGGCGGCGCATGCCTCCCGATAGCGTGCGCGCATAGGCCTCGGCCTTATCTTCCAGGCGCAACGCCCTCAGAATTTCCATGGTGCGGCGCTGGCCCGCCGGCACCCCATAAAGCCCGGCCTGCAAATCCAGCAGCTGACGCGGCGTGAAGAACGGATCGATGTTCAGCTCCTGCGGCACCACGCCGATCGCCGCGCGGGCATTTCGCGCGTCGCGGTCGATGTCGATGCCCCAGATGCTGGCCGTGCCGGACGTCTTGACGACCAGACCGGCCAGAATATTGATCAGCGTCGATTTGCCCGCCCCGTTCGGCCCCAGCAATCCGAACAGCGAACCGCGCGGAATCGCCAGGTCTACATTGTCCAGCGCCGCCTTGGCCGCCTGTTTTCCGCCGGTCTTGTAGTATTTTGTCAGGCCGCGGACTTCCACGGCGTAATCGGGCAATGTGTTCGTCATAAATGATCCGATATGATTCGCCTTGTATAAACGACAAGGACGGTTGATTGTCGGGCCGCATTGGGTATCATCCGGCGGTCCCCGGGGTCAACGGTCCGCCGCCCGGGCCCGCCATGATAACATATGAAGGTAAGCGCAGCGATGGAACCGGTCGAAATCGTCGAAGTCAGTAAATCCAAGGTCGTTTGCGAGGGTGAAAAAGGCGCGCTGGGCCACCCGCGCGTTTATCTGAACATGGGCGACAAGCGCGAAATCGACTGTCCCTATTGTGGCAAGCGATTCGCCATGAAGGAAGGCGAGACGGAAGCCGCCGGCGGGCATTGAGCCGCGAGGGGAAAATCGGCGCCTAACCCACTTGCCGCCCGCCGCGCCATCCGGCATGTTGCGGGCATGAGCGACTCACCCCCTCCCAAGCATGTCTATCTCGTCGACGGGTCCGGATTCATTTTTCGGGCTTTTCACGGCCTGCCGCCGATGACGCGGCCGGACGGCACGCCGGTCAACGCGGTCTATGGCTTCGTCACCATGCTGATGAAACTGTTGAGCGAGACCGACGCCGACCATATCGCCATCATCTTCGATGCCAAGCGGGTGAATTTCCGCAACGACATCTATCCCGAATACAAGGCGCACCGCCCACCTGCACCCGATGAGCTGATTCCGCAATTCGCCCTGATCCACGAGGCGGTGAAGGCCTTCAACCTGCCCGCCGTCCAGATGGAGGGGTTCGAGGCGGACGACCTGATCGCCACCTATGCGAAACAGGCCGTGGCGCTGGGCGCGGAGGTTACCGTCGTATCGTCGGACAAGGACCTGATGCAGCTTGTCGGCGACAAGGTGATCATGTTCGACGCCATGAAGAACCGCATGATCGACGCGGCCGGCGTGGTCGAAAAATTCGGCCTCGGCCCCGAGCATGTGGTGGATATCCAGGCGCTGGCCGGCGATTCGTCCGACAATGTTCCCGGCGTGCCGGGCATCGGCATCAAGACGGCGGCGCAGTTGATCGAGGAATATGGCGACCTGGATACGCTGCTGGCGCGCGCCGGCGAGATCAAACAGCCGAAACGTCGCGAGAACCTGATCGAATTTGCCGAACTCGCCCGGATTTCGCGTCAGCTGGTGCGTCTGAAGGACGATGTGCCGGTGGAACATGAACTGGACAGTTTCGATGTAAAGAAACCGGACCATGACACCCTGATCGCCTTCCTGCGCGAACAGGGTTTCAAGTCGGTGATCGCGCGGGTCGAGGCGACGCATATCGCCAATGGCGGCACGCCTTCGGCCAAACCCGACGCAGCCCCTGGCGGGGCCGCCACAGCGCCGGCGGCAGCGGCCAAGACCGACTATGAACTGGTGCAGGACGAAACGGCGCTTGTCGCCTGGATCGCCGAAGCAACCGCGGCCGGCGCGGTCGCGGTGGATACCGAGACCACCTCGCTGGATGCCATGCGGGCCGAGCTTGTGGGCGTTTCCATGTGTATCGAGCCCGGCCGCGCCTGCTATATCCCGCTGGGCCACAAGGGGCAGGCGGCCCAGGGCGCGCTGGATTTCGGCGATGGCGGTGGCGATGGCGGCGATGGCGCGCCCGAACAGATTCCGCTGAAACGGGCGCTGGAACTGCTGAAGCCCATGCTGGAAGATGCCGGCACGCTGAAGATCGGCCAGAACATCAAATATGACTCGCTAGTACTGTCGCGCTATGGCATCGAGGTTTCGCCGGTGGACGACACCATGCTGCTGTCCTACGTGCTGGATGGCGGATTGCATGGCCATGGGATGGACGCGCTGGCGGAACTGCATCTCGGCCACGATACCATCAAGTTCAAGGAGGTCGCGGGGGTCGGCAAGGCGCAGGTTACCTTCGACCATGTGCCGCTGGACAAGGCGCTGGATTACGCGGCCGAGGATGCGGACATCACGCTGCGCCTGCACCGGGCACTGAAACCCCGCCTGCTCGACGAGCATATGGTCACGGTCTACGAGACCATCGAGCGGCCGCTGATTCCCGTGTTGGCAAAAATGGAGCGCGCCGGCGTGCGCGTCGATCCCGAGGCGCTGCGGGGGCTGAGTCGCGACTTCACCCAGCGCATGGCGGGCTTCGAGGACGAAATCCACAAGCTCGCCGGCGAGGAATTCAATGTCGGTTCGCCCAAGCAACTCGGTGAAATCCTGTTCGACAAGATGGGGCTGGACGGCGGCAAAAAGGGCAAGACCGGCGCCTACGCCACCGGCGCCGACGTGCTGGAAGACCTGGCCGCGCAGGGGCACGATCTGCCCGCGCGCGTGCTGGACTGGCGCCAGCTTGCCAAGTTGAAAAGCACCTATTCCGATGCGCTGGTGGAACAGATCAACCCGGATACGGGGCGCGTCCACACGTCCTTTGCGATGGCCGCGGCCGCCACGGGGCGCCTGTCATCGACCGATCCGAACCTGCAGAACATCCCGGTGCGTACCGAGGAAGGCCGCAAGATCCGCCAGGCCTTCATCGCCGCAGAGGGCTGCAAGCTGGTTTCGCTGGATTACAGCCAGATCGAACTGCGCATCCTCGCCCATATGGCCGGGATCGACGTGCTGGTCGACGCCTTCCGCGATGGGCAGGACATCCATGCCATGACGGCCAGCCAGGTATTCGGCGTTCCGGTCGAGGGCATGGACCCGATGATTCGCCGTCAGGCCAAGGCAATCAATTTCGGCATCATTTACGGCATCAGCGCCTTCGGGCTGGCCCGCCAGCTTGGCATCGGCAACAGCGAGGCGAAGGCCTACATCGATGCCTATTTCGAGAAATATCCCGGCATCCACGACTATATGGAAGAAACGAAGGCGGAATGCCGCAAACAGGGATATGTCGAAACCCTCTACGGGCGGCGCATCCACATGCCGACCATTGCCGACAAGAACCCCATGCGCCGTAATTTCGCCGAACGCCAGGCGATCAACGCGCCGATCCAGGGCAGTGCCGCCGACATCATCAAGCGCGCCATGATCCGCATGCCCCAGGCGCTGGCCGATGCGAAACTGGACGCCGTGATGATGCTGCAGGTCCACGACGAACTGCTGTTCGACGTGCCGGAAGGCCAGGTGGAAAAAACCGTGGACGTGGTCCGCAAAATCATGGAATCCGCCGCCGGCCCGGCCCTGGCGCTAACTGTTCCGCTGGTCGTCGATGCCGGCGTGGCGGATAACTGGGCCGAGGCGCATTAGGTATGTCGGCTAGTTTTCGACGGCGCGGCGGGGGGTGTCGAGGTCGGTCGGTTCTTCGGCCGAGGCGAGTGCATAATAGGAATGAGCCGTAATAATCATGTCTATCTGCTCGCCATCGCTGCTGAGCGGCAGGACAATTACCGTTTGGGCCATATAGGGCTTGCCGCAAAATGCCAACGAGGTTTCGACGATCATGGGTTGGCGCCGATCCACGCATAGGTCGAAGGCGGTCTTGCAATTGGTGGCGTCCGGGCCGGAAAGCACGGTGGAACAGAATCTTCCAGTAATTTCCTGGCCCAGCATTTCCGCAACTTCGGTGCCGTTCAAGCGAACCTTGT
Source organism: Alphaproteobacteria bacterium (assembly GCA_029881615.1). Lineage (GTDB taxonomy): Bacteria > Pseudomonadota > Alphaproteobacteria > UBA8366 > JADFVY01 > JADFVY01. The sequence goes on from JAOUMF010000027.1 coordinate 10,506, forward strand.
AGTCACGGGGGTCGTTTTGCACCTCGAATATGTTCACGAAACCAAGAAGGTCGGGGATTTCCACGGGGTCGATCTCGCGGCGTGTTGGCGCAGGCCGGGCGCCTCTCTTGGCATTCCAGTATTCGTGTAGACGGCGTAATCGCGCGTCGGTGACTTCAGAAGATGCTCCGACAAGGGTGGCGGGCAACATGTATAAATCCTGTATGTAACCTTAAGGCCTGTTAACACCCCGAACGCACAGGTGACAGATCAACAAATAACTTCAGGTTATTCAAAACCCCTCCTGATTTAATATGAGCATACTCTCACAAGTTGAGGGAATATTCAACCATTTTTGAATTTGGTTGTAATCATGCAACAGCAAGGCAACTATTTGCCCCGCCAATACTCATGG
>JAOUMF010000504.1 GCA_029881615.1 Alphaproteobacteria bacterium
GGCCATGCGCCCGGCGGCGACAGACAGAACCGTTTCGATCAAGCGTTCCGGCGGGTCGCTCTTGTGGCAGAATCCGGCTGCGCCCAGCGCCATTGCCTGGCGTGGCACGTCGATGTCCTGGCTGCCGGTATAGATGACGATTCTGGGCGCGTCAGGCTGCCCCCGCAAAGCGCGTAGAACGGCCGCGCCGCTAAGATAGGGCATTTCCCAGCCGGTAATCGCGATGTCGAAGGATAATCTTTCGATCGCTTCCATGAAACGTTCGCCGTCGGCCGCGACCGCGACGACGCGGAATCGGTTGTCTGCCTCGAAAAGCGCGCGCAGGCCGCTCTGGACGATCGGGCTCTTGTCCACGATCGCGATATCGATCACATCTTCCTCGGCGTTGTCCTGCATGGATTCCCCAAATCGACTATGGCCCTATCGTGCCCGCTGTGGCCGAAGGATACAAGTGTTAGCGCATGGTTGGCCATGACAGTCGAAGGTTTGCCGTTTGAGCGAGCCCGCGTATTGTCATCGTTGTATTCTGTCTGAAAATTATCGCTTCAGGAGAGGATTGTTTTGGCGGATCGGAAATTTCATATCGCCGTAATCAGGGGCGACGGAATCGGGGGCGACGTCATCGATGCCGCGATCGCGGTTGTCGAGGCCGCCCGGCGGCGGATTGGCGGATTCACCCTGGAGTATGAGGAGCTTCATGCCGGGGCCGGCTATTTCCGCGAGACCGGTCAGGACATCGCGCCGGGCGCTGAAGTGGCCGCCGGCGCGGCTGACGCGATTCTGCTGGGCGCCATCGGGCTGCCCGGTGTTCGCCATCCCGACGGCACCGAGATATCGCCGCATCTGCGGCTGCGCGAGCGATTCCAGCTTTATGCCGGAGTTCGGCCAGTCAAGGCATATCCGAACACACCGCAACGTCTGGCCGACCCGCGCGCCGCTGAAATCGATTTCGTGGTGCTGCGTGAATCCACTGAAGGCCTGTTTTATTCGGCCGCTGTGCATGACCGCAGCGAGGTTATCGGCGACACGGAAGTGCGCGAGACGCTACGGATCACCCGCGCGACCACCGAGAAGCTGCACGACTTTGCCTTCCGGCTGGCGGGCAAGCGCAAGGCGCGGGGCGGGAAGGGTAGGGTGACCTGCGTCGACAAGGCGAATGTATTTCGCTCAATGGCATTTTTTCGCAAGATCTTCGACGAACGCGCCGCCGCCTTTCCCGATATCGAGGCCTCATATAACTATGTCGACGCACAGGCGCTGGACCTGATCCGTAAGCCCTGGGAATTCGACGTGCTGGTCATGGAGAACATGTTCGGCGATATCCTGTCGGACCTGGGCGGCGGGTTGGTTGGCGGCATGGGCATGGCCGCTTGCGCCGAGATCGGCGATGAACATGGCCTGTTCCAGTCCGCCCATGGCAGCGCGCCCGATATCGCGGGCCGGGACATGGCCAATCCGTTGGCGGCGGTTCTCAGCGCCGGGTTGATGCTGGACTGGCTGGGCGAGCGTTCTGGCCAGGCGGCGCCGGCCGAGGCCGCGCGGTTGATCGATGCGGCGGTGGAGGCTGGATTCGCCGCCAACCGCCTGCGCCCCATGGAGTTCGGCGGCGATCAGGGAACCAGGGCGTTGACCGCCGAACTGGTGGAAATCGTACGCGCGACAGTCGCAGTCTAGGGGCCCCACCCCAAAAAGACGAAACCCCAAGGTTTCCCTTGGGGTTTCGGTGGTGGGCACGACTGGGATTGAACCAGTGACCCCTACGATGTCAACGTAGTGCTCTCCCGCTGAGCTACGCGCCCTGTATCTAACGGGGAATTAGCATCTATACTCGGTGGAGACAACCCCCCAGAGGACAGGTTTTTTCAGTTTGGTTCAGGCAGCCAGCAAGTGGGTTACCTGACGCACGATTTCATGCAGATGGAAGGGTTTGGAAAACACCCTGACATCCCGGTCGATCAGGTCGCGGGCGCTGAGCGCTTCCGCCGCATAGCCGGTGATCAGCAGGATCGGCAGCAACGGCTGGCGGTCGCGCGCGGCGCGCGCCAGCGCAAGGCCATCAATTCCAGGCATGCGTATGTCGGCAAGAAGCAGATCGTAATCGTCTTGAGCAATATTGCGGCTGGCCGAATCGCCATCTCCCACGGCAACCACATCGTGGCCCGAACGGGCCAGTGCGACCGCAAGAAATTGCCGCATCGCATCATCATCTTCGGCAACCAGAATACGTGCCATTGAGACAAAATCCCTAACCAAAAGTTTTCCCCACAATCGCGGAAACTAACGCTTCCGCCTTGCTTGAATGCATTATGCACGCCAACCGATTGCCAAACGGTAAACGTCCAACAATCAATGTGTTAACCATGGCGTGTAACTTTGCCGCAGGCTTGTCGGCGAGGGTTATCCCCATAATGCAACGCAGGGGGGGCTTAATTCGCTTTCCGCAAATTCAAGGCCGTTGTCGCAGTCGCGCGCCAGCAGTAATGGACCGTCAAGATCAACGATGTCGGCGTCCCCTGCCAGCAAAGTCGCGGGTGCCATGGAGAGCGATGTCGCAACCATGCAGCCGACCATTATTTTCAGTCCGGCCTCTTTCGCTTCACGTTTCAGTGCCAGCGCCTCGGTTAATCCCCCCGTCTTGTCCAGCTTGATGTTAACGCCGTCATATTTTCCAATGATCGATGACAGGCTCGCCCGGTCGTGACAGGATTCGTCGGCGTAAAACGGAATGGGGTGCGCCAAGGTGGAGAGTGATTCGTCTGAGTCGGCGGGCAGGGGTTGTTCGACCGCCTCGACTCCAAGTTTTGCCAACGCGGCGGCGAAGGGTTCGACCATGTCGGTGGTCCAGCAGTCATTA
>JAOUMF010000505.1 GCA_029881615.1 Alphaproteobacteria bacterium
CGTAATCGACAGCGACGAGGTATTGGTCGCGACCAGCGCATGCGCGTCCAGATGCGGCACCAGGGTCTTCAGGATATTGCGCTTGACCTCTTCGTTCTCGGTCGCGGCCTCGATCACCAGGTCGCAATCGCCGAACAGGGCGTAATCCGTTCCGATCGTGATGCGGGCCAGCGCGGCGGCCTTGTCGCCCTCGGAAATCAGATCGCGGCGAACCTGGCGCTCCAGATTCGTCTCGATGACCGCCATGGCCTTGTCCAGCTGTTCCTGTTGAACATCCAGCAGCCGTATGTTGCGACCGGCCAGCGCGCCGACATGCGCGATACCGTTGCCCATCTGGCCGGCGCCGATAACGCCGATAGTCTTGATCTCCAAGATCGAAACCCCGTTGACTGTTAAAAAGACGCCGCCCTGCCCACCGGGCCGCGGCTACTTGCTCAGTTCTGCTTCAAGCGCGGGAATAACGTCGAACAGATCGCCCACGATACCATAATCGGCAACCTGGAAAATCGGCGCTTCCTCGTCCTTGTTGATGGCGACAATCACTTTCGAATCCTTCATGCCCGCCAGATGCTGGATGGCGCCCGACAGACCGACCGCGATATACAGGTCCGGGGCGACGATCTTGCCGGTCTGGCCGACCTGATAGTCGTTGGGCACGAAGCCCGCGTCGACCGCCGCGCGGCTGGCGCCGACCGCGGCGCCCAGCTTGTCGGCAACCCGCTCCAGCATGGCGAAATTTTCGCCCGACTGCATGCCGCGCCCACCGGAGACGATGATCTTGGCCGAGATCAGTTCCGGGCGTTCCGAACTGCTGACTTCGGCGCGCAGGAAGCTGGTAAGGCCGGCGTCGCCGGTCGAGGCAACCTGCTCGGTGGCGGCCGAACCGCCCTCGCCCGAAGCGGGCTCGAAAGCGGTGGTGCGCACGGTCAGAATCTTCTTGGCGTCGCCGGATTTGACCGTCGCGATCCCGTTGCCGGCATAGATCGGCCGTTCGAAGGTGTCTTCCGCGATCACGGCGGTAATGTCGGAAACCTGCTGCAAGTCCAGCAGCGCGGCGGCGCGCGGCATGATGTTTTTGCCCGACGTCGAATGCGGCGCCAGAATATGGCTGTAGCCGTCGGCCAGCGAAACGATCAGGTTTGCCGCGTTTTCGGCGATCTGGTGACCGTATTCCGGGGCGTCGGCGACCAGCACCTTCGCGACACCGTCAACTTTGGCCGCCGCGTCGGCAACGCCGCCGCAGCCTTCACCGACAACCAGCAGATGGATATCGCCGCCGATGGCCTTGGCCGCGGTGACGGTGTTCAACGTCGCCGGCTTCAGTTCGGCATTGTCATGTTCGGCAAGGACGAGGATGCTCATGGTTCAGATCACCTTCGCTTCGTTTTTAAGTTTGTCGACCAGTTCGGCGACGGTTTCAACCTTGATGCCGGCCTGCCGCTTCGGCGGCTCGACGACCTTTACCAGGGTCAGGCGTGGCGCCGGGTCGACACCCAGATCGGCCGGGCTGGTTTCCTCGATCGGCTTCTTCTTCGCCTTCATGATATTGGGCAGCGAGGCATAGCGCGGCTCGTTCAGGCGCAAATCGGTGGTCACCACCACCGGCAGCTGCGTCTTGATCGTCTCGAGCCCGCCATCGATTTCGCGGGTGACCTCGGCCTCGCCGTCGCCCAGCGCGATCTTCGACGCGAAGGTTGCCTGGCTCCAGCCCAGCAGGGCGGCGAGCATCTGGCCGGTCTGGCCGGCATCGTCGTCGACGGCCTGCTTGCCCAGGATCACGACCTGCGGCTGTTCTTTCTCGATCACCGCTTTCAACAGCTTGGCGGCGGCCAGCGGCTGGATGTCGGCGTCGGTATTGATATGGATGCCACGGTCCGCGCCCATGGCCAGCGCGGTGCGGATGGTTTCCTGCACCTGCTGCGCCCCGATGGACACCGCGACCACTTCCTCGGCCGTACCGGCCTCACGCATGCGGATGGCCTCTTCGACACCGATTTCGTCGAACGGATTCATGGCCATTTTGACATTGGCGGTCTCGACCCCGCTTTCGTCCGCTTTAACGCGAACTTTTACGTTTGGGTCGATCACCCGCTTGACGGCGACAAGAACTTTCATAGCGGCTCCCGGCGGCTGTATGATTATTGCGCAGCAGCGAAAAAACGCCTTTGTTTAGGACCCGGCATATCCTCTGTCAAGGCACGCCATGTCGCATCGCAAGAGACCTTTCGCAGTCGCAGCATAGCCATGGGATTTCGCCTGTCAAAGCCCATCGACGACAATTTGATTTTCGCAAGCGACGCGGCCGGTGATCGGCGAGACCATTTCCTTAGCGATTGGCGCCCGGCGTCCATAAAACATCTTGCGCGCCCTGATCGTTGCAATGGCGCGCCATGACGAACAGCAGGTCCGACAGCCGGTTGAGATATTTGATCGCCTGATCGTTGACCGTCTCTTCCGCGGCCAGCGCCACCGTCAACCGCTCTGCGCGGCGCGTTACCGTGCGGGCCTGGTGCAGATGGGCGGCGGCGGGCGTGCCCCCGGGTAGTATGAAGCTTTCCAGCGGCGCCAGATCGGCGTTCAACCGGTCGATTTCGGTCTCCAGCCGTTCCACCTGGCCGGCGCTGACCCGCAGGCCGCCCTCGCCCTTGCGGCCATCTTCCGGCCGGCAAAGATCGGCGCCCAGGTCGAACAGGTCGTTCTGTACCCGGCCGAGGATTTCATCGGCCGGTCCCTGCGTATGCAGCCGCGCCAGCCCGACGATGGCATTGGCCTCGTCGACCGTGCCATAGGCCTCGACGCGCAGCGCGTCCTTGCGCACCCGGGCGCCATCACCCAGCGAGGTCTCGCCGGCA
>JAOUMF010000506.1 GCA_029881615.1 Alphaproteobacteria bacterium
CACAAACGACACCAGCCCCGTGGCGAAGCCCACGATAAAGCCGAACTCAAGCCCCACCAGGGTGAGGCCGACACCGTAAAATGAGCCCAGAATCAGGCATACTGTAACCTGCCCGCGCACGAAGCCGGCCAGTGTCCTGTCGATTTCACGAAATTGCGAACGGATGGTTTCCAGATGCGCGCGTGGAAGCCAGTTATCGACCTTGGCCACCAGGTGGTCCCAGTCGCGCAGCAGGTAGAAAGATACGATCGGCGTGATCAACAGAAGGGAAATAAGATTCGCCAGCGCATCGAGCTGCGTCACCAGCCCCCCGGCCATGCGCGCGATCCATTTCACCGTATCGCCGATGCTCGCCTTGAAAACGGCAAGCATCTCCGCGACCCCTTCATCGCCGATATAGGGTTTCAGCCGCTCAATCAACGGCTGAATTTTTTCCGGCACCGCGGCGGTATATTGGGGAATTTTTTCAAACAGATCGGCGATTTGCCCGAAGGCCAGCGGCGCCAGAAAAACCAGCAGCATTGCGGCAAGGAGGAAAAAACCGGCGGTGATGAACGTGGTCGCCACCATTCGCGAACTGCCCTTGCTTTCCAGCCAGTCGCAAGCGGGATCGAGAAAATAGGCCACGGCCATGCCGGCCACGAAAGGCAACATCACACCGCGCAACAGATAAAACATCAGCAGAAAGACCGCCAGGCCCGTAACCCAGGCAATGGCGCGTTGCTGGTTCGTCATTACTCCCCCTCCTCCGGTGCGCCGGTGGGCGATGCCGAATGCATCCGCCACAAATAAGCAATACCGGAAATTGTCGTTGCCGCCGCCACGGCATAGACCAGAACATCATGGCCGAAACCAATGTCGGGATGTCCGAATCCCAACCGCGCCAGAACCAGTCCCGCCAGAACGATCTGCAAAGCCGTATTCAACTTGCTGATCATAAGGGGATGCATGGCCGTCTTGCGGTCTTTGCGCACCACCAGCGCGGAAACCCCCATCAACGCTGCGTCCCGCGCGACGATCAGGATCACCAGCCAGAACGGTATGAAACCACTGCGTCCCAACAGCACGAAAACCGCAATAAGCAACAGCTTGTCGGCCAGCGGGTCAAGATAGCTGCCCAGTACCGTGCGCGCGTCCAGCCGCTTGGCCAGATAACCGTCGATCGCATCGGAAACGCCCGCGCCGATAAATACCCAGAAGGCTATCGCCACCCTGTCCGTCAGAAACATCCATACAACAACCGGTACCGCGATCAGCCGCCCGATCGTGATGATGTTTGGCAACAGTTTCAGGGAAATGGTCACGGGGTTATCCTCCGCGGCCCGTCGCTCGATCAGTTACCGCCGATCCGCCGCAGCAACCATAGCGGACGATCCGGCGAAAAGACCAGTTCCAGGTTTTGTTGAGCCAGCGCGGCGCGCAATTGATCGGTGCTGCCGACATAGACAAGATCAAGTTCAACCTCTTCCTGCGACATCCGTGCCATGGATATGGACTGGATGCGCGGCATGCCGTCCAGACGCTCGCGCACATCGCGCCAGCCACCCAATCCTTCAATGGGTACCAGGACAGACATCCGTTCCATCTGACTGAAATCGAGCATGTTATTCTGTTTCCAGTCACGCTCCAGCGTATCGAGTGTCTCGGTCACGACCTGACCCAGGAATGCCGTCAGATCGCCACTGCCTTTGTAACGCTGCTCGACTGTCTCGCCATCGTAGCTACCGCCTATAAACATCAGTGTGACGGTAACCGAACGGTTCGCCTTGTTGCCCCCGATCGACGCCATGGCGATCATGGCCCCGGAGGCCTGATATTTTTGGCTGACCGCCCGCATCGCGGCCGGATCGGCGGATATTGCCTGATTCACGTTCACCGCTGCAACGTCCGACAGATCACCGGCCGGCATCATTACCGAGAAAAGACCAGGATGGGGCGTACGGCCGGCCCAGGCCAGCCGCCAGGGATTGGGATCGTCCCACAACCTGCGCGCCGAGCCGGTATCCAGGACCGGCAGCACCACGACAGGACGGCTGCGGGCCATCGCAAACGGAATTTTTGCATCGCGCAGCGCGTTGGAGAGTTCCTCCGGAAGAAAGCGGACCGATATGGTCGCCAGATAGCGTCCACCCCCCAGCTTTTCGTCGGCGATGTCGTAATCGCGCACCATCAGGGCCAGCCTCTGACCCTCGATTTCCGGCAGACGACCGATATCTTCCGGTTGAACCAGCCGGCGCAGTACGATTTGCAGGGCGCGTTGCTGGGCGCTTTCTATTGCGCTGAATTTTGCCTGCACTTCGTCATCGGCGCGCTCGTCAACCTTCAAGCCATTGACTTCAAAGAGATCCTGGGCCGAAACAGGTCCCGCACACAGGACAACGAATGCCAGCGCCGCGAGGGCGGTTGGAAAAAAGCGTCTGTTCATCATGCTATCGATCATTGCAAACCAATCTGGATGAAGTATCTTGGCGCCCGTTTATACAAGCTTGCTAGCGAGGACGCCATACCAACCGACTCTCAAAAGAATGGACTGGACTATCGCACCGCCGGTGTCGACATCGACGCGGGCGAGGAACTGGTCGAGGCCATCAAACCGCTGGCTCGCACAACCATGCGGCCCGGCGCCGATACCGCACTGGGTGGATTTGGCGGTTTCTTCGATCCCGCGGCGGCCGGCTACCGCGACCCGCTGATGGTTGCGGCGACGGATGGGGTGGGCACAAAGCTCAAAGTAGCGCTCGCCACCGGCATTCACGATACCGTCGGCATCGATCTGGTCGCCATGTGCGTCAACGATCTGGTGGTCCAGGGGGCGGAACCCCTGGTCTTCCTGGATTATTTCGCAACCGGC
>JAOUMF010000507.1 GCA_029881615.1 Alphaproteobacteria bacterium
AGTGTGCATGAAAGTACGGTCAGCCGGGTGACCAGCAACAAATACATGGCATCGCCGCGCGGCATATTTGAGCTGAAATATTTTTTCTCGGCCTCGCTGTCCAGTGCCGACGGCGGCGTCGCCCACTCGGCCGAGGCCGTGCGTTTTCGTATAAAATCCCTGTGCGACGGGGAAACCGCCGATACCGTATTGTCCGATGATGATATCGCGGCCCGGCTGCGCGAGGATGGCGTTGATATAGCCAGACGGACGGTGGCCAAGTATCGCGAGGCGATGAATATACCTTCGTCTGTCAGGCGCCGCCGTATGCGGGCGGGAAAGATGTAAAATATGTTGAATTGTTTCAAGCCCCTGGCGGGGGAAATTATGATGGGCCGGAGCACTATTGACTCTGCACCGCACCGCCATTATGTTTCGCGCCCGTCGCCCTTGGGGCAGTTTGACCAGCCCGAAAGCAATGCGACTCTTGGAAATCATGAATAGCTGAACGATGCAAATTTCCGTCAAAGGTAAGAAGCTTGACGTAGGCGAGGCATGGCGCAGCCATGTCGAGGAAAACCTCCCCGCCGTCGTCGGTAAGTATTTCGATAACGCACAGGACGCACAGGTAATCCTCGCCAAGCAGGGATCTACCTTCCGGGTCGATATGGTTGTTCATATCGGCAAGCGGATCCTGGTGCAGAGTCATGGCGCGACAGGTGATGCCTATAGCGCGTATGACGAAGCGGCCGAACATCTGGCCAAGCGTCTGCGCCGGTACAAGCGTCGGCTGCGCGATTATCATCATGAACGCCTCGATCACGAGGAAGCTCTGCCGGCGCAGCAATATGTCCTGGCTGGCGAGGACGTCGAAGGCGGGTCCGATGAAAAGGACGAGCCGATGGTGATCGCTGAGATGGAAACCGGGATCGAAACCTTGTCCGTCGGCGAGGCGGTCATGCGGATGGATCTTGAAAATGTTTCGGCCATGATGTTCAGGAACCGTGCCCATGGCGGCCTGAATATGGTATATCATCGTGGAGATGGACATATCGGTTGGGTCGACCCGCGTGGAAATCGGCGCGGAGAAGCTGAGAACAGCTGAAATGCCCCAGATAGTTGAAGCACGGCAACGTGTTTTTTTCCCGATGCAGCGAACGAGGGCGGCGGTAATGGAAATCGCGGAACTTCTCGACACTGAAAGTGTTGTCGCCAAACTTTCGGCGACTTCGAAGAAACAGGCGTTACAGGAACTGGCGAAGCGCGCGGCGCAGGTCACCGGTTTGCACGAGCGTGTGATTTTCGACGTTCTGCTTGAGCGTGAAAGGCTGGGGACAACGGGAGTCGGCAACGGTATTGCGATTCCCCATGGCAAGCTTCCCGAGTTGAAAAAGCTTTATGGCCTTTTTGCTCGCCTGGAGAAACCGGTGGATTTTGAAGCAGTCGACGATCAACCGGTCGATCTTATTTTTCTGTTGCTGGCACCGGAAGGCGCTGGCGCGGATCATCTAAAGGCGCTGGCGCGGGTATCGCGCCTGTTGCGTGATCGCACGGCTTGCGAAAAACTTCGGGGCTCCGACGATGCGGAAGCACTTTACTCTCTTTTGACCGAGCCGGCGGCCAGTCACGCGGCCTGACCGCACAAGGCCATGGCGTAAAGAAAGAGCCGATCCACTGGAAAAGTGGATCGGCTTTATCTTTTGCGGAGCGCTTGTTTATACGCAGTTTTGCCGTGAAGGGCTCGCCAGATGGCCCCTCTGGAACAATCAGTTCAGGGCAAAGACAACAAGGTCTTCGCCGTAGGCTGTTCGGTTGGCGCTGTCGCGGTCGCCTGCCAGCCCGATTTGCCGGCCGTCGGCGCCCATAACGGCAAAAACCTGCTCACCCTGAATGATCAGGGGGCGGATATAGGCAATTTCGCCGTAGCCAAGCATGGCCAGGTCCTGTTGCGTTATCGTTTTCAATGCGGTGATGTTGAGCATATCCCTCTCCTTGCCTGACATATGGAGGCTATCGTCCTGTTCCGGTTTCCAGTTTTCGGCCGGGCTTGTTGCTCCGGCGAATTTCGATTGACCGGGTTGTCTCGGTGGCCAGCGGGCGGCGCAAATCGATGTTCAGCAGGCCGTTGTCCAGTTCCGCCCCGTCTACTTCAATGCCATCCGCCAGTACGAAGCTGCGCTGAAACTGTCGGGTTGCGATCCCGCGGTGAATAAAAATACGATCGTCGGTTCCGCTTTCCTGTTGCTTTCCGCGAACCACGAGCTGATTGCCCTCAAGCTGGATTGACAGGTCGCATTCCGAAAAGCCCGCGACGGCAAGCGTTATACGCAGCCGTTCTTCATCGATTTGTTCGATGTTATAGGGCGGATAGCCCTCTGCCGGCATTTTCGAAACCCGGTCCAGAGTGCGTTCGAAGTGATCGAAACCCAACAGAAGCGGGCTGTTGAACAGCGATAGTCTAGTCATTTCCCAGCCATCTCCTCCTTGCGGTATGATGAGCGAGCAGCTGTCCGTCGGGGCCCGAATTCGGCACCCCACTGTTTGAACATGTCCACTATTTGGGGAAACAGTAAAACATTATCAAGTCCGGCGAACCTTGCACCGCGGATTTTGGTTTCCAGCGGCGCCGCCAGGATAAAATCTATTACCGTGAGAACGGTCAACATCGAAAAGATATTATCTAGCCAGCGGCGGAGGGAAGCAAGAGAACGGTTCTAAGTCCGCCCATCGGCGATTTCTCAAGTTTCAGTTCACCGCCATACAGCGCCGCAATATCCGCGACGATCGCCAGCCCCAGGCCGCTGCCCGGCGCCGATTCGTCCAGACGCTTGCCGCGTCCCATTGCCTCTTCCCGC
>JAOUMF010000508.1 GCA_029881615.1 Alphaproteobacteria bacterium
CGGTTCCCATTTGCGGATGCGGTCGATGTAATAGAGCACCGTGGCGCCTTTCGGCCGGAAATGTTTGGGCTCCAGCCCTTCCTTTCCGGCGCAAAGGGTTTTGTCGCCGCGCACCCGGCAGGCAATGTGGCTTTCGATGGCGCAGACAGGCGACTCGTATTTTCCGATACATTTGCCGGGGGAGCCGTCCGGGGCAATCATGCGAACCAGGGGTTGCCAGGAAATATTCTCGACGCGCCATTTACCATCCAGGCGGTGAACACCGTAGATCAGCCGTCGCCAGCCCCGGTCCGGCCAATTCAGCCCGTACTTGCCGTGGAACCGCATCGATACGCCGATCCGGCGGTTGTCGCCTTCTTCTTCGTCGCGGATCTTGTATTTCATGGCGGTGGCCTCGACCACGGCGAAGGGGTCGGGATTGCTGCGTGCGAAGGGCAATTCATGCCCCGGCGGCAGGGTCAGCCCAACCGTCCGGCACAGCGCCGCATCCCCCCGCAGCCGGCAGGCCAGCGCCGTCTCCACCGCGCAAACCGCGCTGGCGGGCGATCCGATGCAATCGCTGGACGATCCTTGCCGGTCGAGCCAGCGAATTTCCTCCTCGGCCTCTCCGGTCCCGGGCAAGGCAGCCAGTATCGCGGTGACCGACAGGGCGAATGTCCATTTTACACGCATTCCGCATGATAGCATGCGATGTGGGACTGCTGGATAGTTCGTGGCGCGGTTTGGATGGAAATTGACGCGGCGCGGCGATAAAGGGCGCCTGCGCGACTGTATCATTTTTGTTAGAAAACGGGGGCCGGCAAGGTGCGGCCCTCGTGTGGTTTTCACCTCGATATGTAAGGTTTTCAAAATGACCGACACCGTCGTCAGCTCCGACAGGAAGGAAGTCGTCATCGGCTTCGATCGTCCGTTCTGCGTTATTGGCGAGCGGATCAACCCCACCGGGCGCAAGCTCTTGCTGGAGGAGATGAAAAACGGCGATTTCAGCCGTGTCGAGGCGGACGCCCTCGCCCAGGTGGCGGCCGGCGCCCATATGCTGGACGTCAATGCCGGCATCCCGCTGGCCGACGAACCGGCGATCCTGGCCGCGACGATCCAGTTGGTGCAGGGGCTGGTGGACGTGCCGCTATCGATCGACTCTTCGATTGTCGCGGCGCTGGAAGCCGGTCTTTCGGTCTATAAGGGCAAGGCGCTGGTCAATTCCGTGACCGGCGAGGAAGAACGGCTTGAAGAGGTTCTTCCCCTGATCAAGAAATATGGCGCGGCCGTCGTCGCCATTTCCAACGACGAGACCGGTATTTCCGAAGACCCGGACGTGCGCTTCGAGGTCGCGAAGAAAATCGTTGAGCGCGCCGCCGATTTCGGCATTCCTGCCTGTGACATCGTGGTGGACCCGCTGGTCATGCCGGTGGGCGCGGTGAACCGGGCCGGGGCGTCGGTGTTCCGGCTGATTCGCCGTCTGCATGACGAATTGAAGGTCAACACCACTTGTGGCGCATCGAATATCAGCTTCGGCCTGCCAAACCGGCACGGCATGAACGCGTCTTTCCTGTCCATGGCGATCGGGGCCGGTATGACTTCGGCCATCATGAACCCGCTGCATGAAGAGGAAATGACGGGTATCCGCGGCGCCGACGTGATGATGGGGCATGATCCAGACTGTACGCGCTGGATCAAGAAGTACCGTGAACCCGCGGCCGCGGTCGTGGAAGGCGCCGAGGGCAACCGTCGCGACCGCGAAGGCCGCCGGCGCCGCCGCGCCTAGGGCAGATAATTAATAATGCGGCGGGCTTGTAGAAAGATTGACCACAGAGACACAGAGACACAGAGATTGCTCGGTGTTCCGTGGTTGCTTGGCCCGATCCCCCGCCTGTTTCGAATGCCCCTGATAAGGGGATACGGGGATAGGGGGGATATGGGGATGAAGTTGTTGCGGCCTTTGGCCGCTTTCTTTCTTATCTCCCTATCCCCCTCATCCCCTTATCTCCCTTTATTCGGCGGCGACCAAAAGCGCAGATCTTGCCGGGGAGCAGAGCACCCATGACGAAAGTCACCGAAGCTACCGTCGTCTTCACGCCGTCAGGCAAGCGCGGGACATTCGCGCATGGCACCAGTGTGCTGGATGCGGCGCGGGTGCTGGGCGTCGACCTGGATACGGTTTGTGGCGGGCGCGGCATTTGCGGGCGCTGCCAGATCAATGTGAGTGCCGGGGATTTCGCCAAGTTCGGGATTTCGTCGCGCGCCGATCACCTGTCGCCCTTCGGGCCTGCGGAACAGCATTACGCCGAAAAGCGCGGCCTGGCCGAGGGCCGCCGCCTGGGCTGCCACAGCCAGATTCTCGGCGACCTGGTTATCGACGTGCCGGAGGAAAGCCAGGTCCATCGCCAGGTGGTGCGCAAGCGCGCCGAAGCCCGTTCCATCGAGATCGACCCGCTGGTGCGGCTTTGTTATGTCGAGGTGCGCGAGCCCGACATGCACGACCCGACCGGCGACCTGGAGCGGCTGAAGGAAGCCCTGCGCGACCAGTGGGGGGTCGAGGTCGGGGCCGCCGATCTGCATGCATTGCAGGCGTTGCAGCCCGCCCTGCGCAAGGGCAAATGGACCGCGACCGCGGCGGTGCGCGGCGACGGCGCGTTGATCCATGTCTGGCCCGGCTTCCATGATCGCGCCTTCGGATTGGCGATCGATGTGGGCACCACCACGGTGGCGGCGCATCTGACCGATCTGGCCTCGGGCGAGGTGCCGGCCTCGGTCGGCGCGATGAACCCGCAGATCCGCTTCGGCGAGGATCTGATGAGCCGGGTCAGCTATATCATGATGCATCCCGGCGGCG
>JAOUMF010000028.1 GCA_029881615.1 Alphaproteobacteria bacterium
CGGTATCTTCAAGCATCGCATAGCCCCGACCCTGTGGGCGCTTATGCATCACCGCATCGCCGGGAATCACGCCGACCATTTCCCGTGTTTCGCCGTGCCAGGTCAGGCTGCGTGACAGATACATCAACCCGCCGCATTCGGCATAGGTGGGCAATCCGCCTTCGATAGCCGACCGGATGCTGGCCCGCATGCTCTGGTTGGCTTCCAGGGTCGCCATCTGGGTTTCGGGAAAGCCGCCGCCGATAAACAGGCCATCCATATCGGGCAGCACGGCGTCCTTCAGGCAGTCGAAAGGGATAATTTCCGCGCCGGCCCTTTCCAATGCCTCAAGATCGTCTGGATAGTAGAACCCAAAGGCCGCGTCCCGGGCGACGCCGATGCGGATATCCTTCGCCCGCGGTGTGGAAGTTCGATCGGGGCCAGGCATGGCGCCGGGACTTTTTGCAGAACCGGCGATTTCCAAAATCCGGTCGAGGTCGACATTGCCGGCAACCGCATCTGCAAGCATTTCAATTGTCCTGTCCGCCTCGCCGGCTTCGTTGGCGGGTACCAGGCCAAGATGGCGTTCGGGGATTTCCAGGGCAGGATTGCGGCCCAGTGTTCCCAGCACCGGCAAGTCGGTATAGAACTCCAACGCAGCGCGTAGCTTGCTTTCATGGCGCGGTCCGGCAACCTTGTTCAGCACCACGCCGGCAATATCGATGTCGGTCGCGAAGTTGACGTAACCCAGCACCAGGGGGGCGATGCCGCGTGTCATGCCCATCGTGTCGATGACAAGGACAACCGGCCCCGCAAGCAGCGATGCCAGGGCTGCGTTACTGTCGCGCCCTTCGACATCGACGCCGTCGAACAGGCCCTTGTTGGTTTCGATGATCGAGATATCGGCGGCTGCGTCGCGGCGCTGGAAGGCGGTGACGATTTCCGCCGCCGTCATGCAATTGAAGTCCAGATTGTAGCAGGGCCGGCCGGCGGCTCGGGCAAGCCAAATGGGATCGATATAATCCGGACCCTTCTTGAAGGGCTGCACCTTCATGCCCCGGCGCGCCAGGGCTGCCGTCAGACCGGTCGAGACCGTGGTTTTACCGGATGACTTATGGGTTGCCGCGATCAACAGATGGGCCATGATTTCCCTATGCGGCGATTCCCAGATGCGCCTTGTTGCGGTTACGCCAGGCCTCTTCGGCTATTTCCTGCGCCTGGGCGGGTGTTTCGTATCCGTGCCAGCTCTTCAGGACGATGGCCAGGGTGCCGGTGATTGCGGCCTCGGCATAGGCATCCTCGGCCTCTCCGGTCCAGATGGCCTTCAGCCGGGCGATATCCATTTCCGGGTCCGTCGGCTGGACGGCATTCTCAAGAAGCGGGGCCCAGTCCTCGGAGCCTGCGACGCCGTCGCGAACCGTTCGGGTCTCGGTCAGCTTCCCGGGGCGTCGTTCAATTTCGCCGCCCTCGCCGCGGAACACGACCATGTTCTTTTCGCCGAGCAATAAAGCCGCCTGTTGATGGATATCCATATAATTGGGATGGAAGATGCCCTGCACGGTCAGGCGTGCATTGAAGGGGTTCAACATCCGCGCGATGGTGTGGACCGGCGAGCGCAGACCCATGATCGGCCGTAACTCGATGATTTCATGCAGACGCGGGCTGAGATCGGCCAGCGGCAGGTAGGCGAAGTTGCGCGCCTTCATGTGGTCGGCTGCCTCGGTCAGGCTGTGCGCCGCGGGAATGCCAAGCGCTTCCAGCGTCTCGCGGGTATAGAGCCGGCCGGGTGTATGACCCTCGGCCCCATGCATGAATATCCGTATGCCGTTTTGTGCCAGCAGCAGGGCCGCCAGCAGAAACCAGGGAAGCTGCCTGCGTTTCCCGGCATAGGAAGACCAGTCGATATCGACTTCAGGCGCGGGCGAGGGCAGGGTGAATAACTTCCGGGCGGCGCGCACGAAGCCGGCGATCTCCTGCCCGTCTTCTTCCTTCACGCGCAGCAGCATCAGGAAGGCGCCCAGCTGTTCGGGCAGCACCTCGCCGCGCAGGATCATGTCCATGGCGGCCTCGGCTTCCTCGATCGTCAGGGAACGGGTCAGTGCCTTGCCGCGCCCCAGGATGCGAACATATTGCGCGAAGGGATGTTCTTCTTGTGCCATCTGGCTCAGGCTCCGGCCGGGACCGCGCCTTTCGGTTCCGGTTTTGTGTGGTGGGGGTCCACCGCACTGTCGGCCAGGGTTGCCGGCAGGAAGGGCAGGACCCGGACCGCCAGCGCCACCGCAAGCAGTGCGAAAGCCACGCCGCCGATCCCGAGACCGATTTCGTACCAGCTTGCCGAATATTGCGCAACGGCACCGTCTCCAAAGCCGCTGGCGACTTCCATGCCGGGGAACAGGACCAGCGGGAAAGCCTGCCCACCAATGATGATCACGTAGACCTGCGCCAACCCGCCAAGGGTTACCAGCAATGAAGCCAGGATCGTTCCGCCCCGCGTGCCGGCGGTCATGGGCAGGAACAGCAGCGCCAGTGGGACCAGCCCGCCCAGGATTACCTGTCCCCACCAGAACAGCGCTGTGATGATGCCGCCGTCAACCAGGATGAAGCGCTCGATGCCCGCATGTTCCGCGGCATACAGATTCGTCAGATGCTGGGCAGCGGTGAAATAGAGCACGGCGGCAATGAAGACCGCCAGCAGCTTGCCCATGCGCGCGAGCAACTTGTCACCTAGCGGTCGCCCGGTCCAGGCGCAGGACGCCATCATGACCAGAAGGAAGATCGCCAGACCGAACGAGAAAGACATTGCAATGAACAACGGCGCCATTACCGCGGCGTCATAGGCCTCGCGCGCCACCAGGAAGCCGAAGATCGAGCCGGTACCGGTGGTAAGGATCAGCCGCCAGATGAAGGCGACCCAACCAATGGCGGAAGCATAGCGCTGCATGCGCCGTTCCATCTGGAACCATAGATAAACCCCGACGATCACCATGAAACCGTTATAGAGATAGATGTTCCAGGCGAAGATCGACTTGAAGTTATAGGTGGTCATGGCGACGATCAGCCGGTCCGGATGGCCCAGATCCAGCACCAGAACGCCCAGCCCACCGGTCAGCAGCGTCAGCGCCAGAAGACCCGACAGGCGCGACAGGGGCTTGTAGGCGGTTTTGCCGAAGACCGACGCGATGGAGGCCACGTTCAGCGCCCCCGAGGCCGCGACGACCAGGAAAACCGCAAAGACATGCGGCATGCCCCAGACGATCTGGTTGTTCATGCCGGTTACATGATGGCCGTTATGTTCCATGAACCAGGCCGAACCCAATCCCAACACTAACAGCGCGCCGAGAACAGCCAGCAGCAGCAGATAGCCGAAGCTGCGTCCTTCGATGGTGCGGAATGCGATTTTGCTGGCCATGGTCCGCCGCCTCACAGGTTCTGGTATCGCACGCCCGGGTCGACGCCAAGGTCGGCGCGGATTTGCCCGGTTGCGTACTGCGCCACGCGGCGCGAGATTTCGCTGTCTGGATCGTTCAGGTCGCCGAAGGTCATGGCGCCGTGACCCGTGGCGCCGCAGGCCTCGACGCAGGCCGGCTTGCCGCCCGCATCGACCCGGTGCACACAGAAGGTACAGCTTTCCACAGTGCCCTTGCCGCGCGGGGCGTGGGGCTTCTGGTCGGTCAGGTCTTCATGGACGAAGGACCGTGCCTTGTAGGGGCAGGCCATCATGCAATAGCGGCAGCCGATGCAGATATGTTTATCGACCAGCACAATGCCGTCGGCCCGCCTGAAGGACGCGCCAGTTGGGCAGACATCCACGCAGGGCGGTTCGGCGCAATGCTGGCACATGACCGGCAGCGATTTTTCAACTCCGTTTTTCGGATCGCGGACGCTGACCTTGCGAATCCACTGTGCGTCCGTGGCCGGTCGTCCATGGCCGGTCAGTCCGTTTTCGGTGGCGCAAGCCGAAACGCATTCGGTGCAGTCGGTTGTGCATTGGTTGATGTCGATCAGCATGCCCCAGCGAACTTCGCCCGAGGCCGGCTCGTCCAACCCGCGCGCTTGCGCCTGGCCGACGCCATACAGGGTAACTCCGGGTGCCAGCGTAACCCCGGCGGCAGCGGCGGCCGCACCAAGGAAGCGGCGCCGGTTGAAATCGAATCCGCTTCCATTCATTGGCTCACCTCCGGTTCCGCCAACGCCGTCATTGGGAAGAGGGCGGAAGCTTGCGCCTGTTTTTTCTGTTCCGGCTTCGTGGCGTGACACTGGAAGCAGTCGACTTTCACGGCGGTATATTCGTGGCAGGAGGCGCAGAACTCGCCCGGCGCGTTGATCGGCACCGGCTGACCGCTGTCATCCGTGGTTGCATGACAGGCAATGCATTCCTTGAGGCTGAATTGCTTCGTACGGACGCCCTCATGCATGGTCTCGTCACGCTGGTGCGACAGCTCTTTCATATGGTAGCGGCGCATATAGTCGGTATCGGCCACGCACTGCTCGCCCTTGCCCTTGGTAATGGACGGCGAGGGCACGCCGCCGGTTTCCTGCGCCGCCGCCAGGGAGGGCAGGAACATCATCGCCAGTATGAAGACAAGGATGCGCATCGCTTTTACCTACTCGCCCAGGCCCATCTGGATATAACCTGAGGGGCAAACATCCTCGCAGATATGGCAACCGACACATTTGGTATAATCGGTTTCCACGTAGCGGCCCATGGTGCGTTTGTCCTTGGCGACGCGGTGGATGGCGTCCTGCGGGCAGTAGATTACGCAGTTGTCGCATTCCACGCACATGCCGCAGCTCATGCAGCGGTCGGCCTCTTCCTTGGCTTCTTCCTCGGTAAGGCCGTGGATGCGCTCTTCGAAATGGCCCAGAACGTCATCGGGGCCGATATATTTTTCCTTGCGCTTGTGGCGTGCTTCATAGGTCCAGTGGCCGAGGAACAGCTCGTCGGCGGGAACGATTTCCACATGCGAGCGATCCTCGTAATTGTGGATCGCATAGGGAGCCGAATCCGTGCCCCAGACCTGGGTGTGGTCGTATTCGGCGGGCTGCAGGTTGGCTTCGTGCAGTTTTTCCAGCAGATCGTAATGGTGCTTGTCGACCTTGGGGCGCTTCGACGGCTCCCTGCCGGACATCATATGATCGATGCCTTCCGCCGCGATCGAGGCATGACCGATTGCCGTAGTCAGCAGATGCGGCTTGACGATATCGCCGCCGATGAAGACGTCTTCCTGACCCTGGGCGCGATAGAAGGGGTCGGGCGCGATCAGGCCACGGCCATTATCCAGGTCTTCCATGCCGGTAAGGTCCCCGGCCTGGCCGATGGCGGCGACGATCAGGTCGCATTCGATATCGAATTCCGGACTGTCCTTGACGGTCATGTTATTGCCGTCCCATTCGACCTCCTGAACGCGCAGCGCGGTGGCGCGGCCATCCTCGCCGAGAACAACCGAAACCGGCGCCAGCGAACTGCGAATCTTGACGCCTTCCTGGGTTACATGCTCGATTTCCATCTTGGTGGCCGGCATTTTTTCGACCGGGCGGCGATAGACGATCGTGACTTCGGCGCCCTGGCGGTTGGCGACCGAGGCGACGTCGTGAACCACATGGCCCAGAACCACCGTTTCCGGCCGGTCCTTTTCGTGGGATTTTGTGATATGGCCCAGGCGCCGGGCGACCGCCGCGACGTCCATCGCGGTATCGCCGCCACCGATAACCAGTACTTTCTGGGCGCCATGTTTCAGGCGGCCGTCGTTGAAAGCTTCAAGGAAAGCGATACCGCTGATGCAGTTGGGCGCGTCGCCGCCGGGGACGGGCAGGGCGGAACCGCTCTGCGCGCCGATGCCGACGAAGATCGCATCGAATTCCTTGCGCAGATCGTCCATGGAAACGTCGACGCCGACCTTGGTATTCATCCGGGTCTCGACGCCCATATCCAGGATGCGCTTGATCTCGCCGTCCAGCACATCGCGCGGGGTGCGATAGCCGGGGATTCCGTAGCGCATCATTCCGCCAAGTTCGGCATGGCTGTCCAGGATCGTCACGCCATGGCCCATGCGGCGCAGTTGATAGGCCGCGGCCAGACTGGCGGGGCCGCCACCGATGCAGACAACCTTCTTGCCGCTGTCGGGGCCCGGATCGCGCAGCTTCAACCCATGTTCCAGCGCATAGTCGCCGATATATTGCTCTACCGCGTTGATGCCGACATGGTCTTCGACCTCGTTGCGGTTACAGCCGTCCTCGCAGGGCGCCGGGCAGACGCGGCCCATGATGGCGGGCATCGGGTTTGAATCCGACAGCCGGTAAAAGGCATATTCCTGCCAGTTCATGCCGTCGGGCGCCTTTTCGATGCCGCGCGCGATGTTCAGCCAGCCGCGGATATCCTCGCCGGCCGGGCAACTGCCCTGACAGGGCGGCGTGCGATGCACATAGGTCGGGCATTTATGGGATTCGTCGGCGGTGAAGATTTCTTCCTGCCACGGGCGGTGCTCGGTGTCGCCGTCCTTGAATTTCCTGAACGTCAGCTTGGTTTCGTCCATGTTCCGACTATCCTGATCCTGGTTGCTCTGTGCTCGATCCATGGCCGTTTATTCCTCCATCTGAGACGCCGGTTCGGCGTCCGCGTTGTCTTCGTCTTCGTCTGTTTCCTGGCCGTCCAGGATGATCGCGTTACTGACCAACTGGTGAACGCTTACAATCTTGTCCATGCCGATGCCGTATTCGGGCATGACCTTGGCGAACTGGCTTTTGCAGATGGCGCAGATCGCGGCCATATGCGTGACGCCATCGTTCTTGATGACCTGGGTCAGCGCTTCCATGCGGGGTTTGGAGCCCTTGACGCGCAGTTCCATCAGATCGTCGGTCAGCAGGCCGCCACCGCCGCCGCAGCAATAGGTGCCTTCGCGGATGGTGTCCTCGGCCATGTCCACGAAATTGTTGCAGACCGCCTTGATGATATTGCGGGGGATTTCAAACTGGCCGCCGGGCTTGTCGCCCATGCGGGTGGCGCGCGCCACATTGCAGGAATCGTGGAAGGTCAGCGTCATATGGTCGTTCGCCGACTTGTCGAACTTCAGCTGACCCTTTTCAATCAGATCCCAGGTGTATTCGCAGATATGCTGAGGCACCGGGTAGTTCGGGTCGAGGAAGTCCCAGGGGCCGGCCAAGGTATTCAGGAAGCTGTAGGCGACGCGCCAGGCATGGCCGCATTCGCCGAAGACGATGCGCTTGACGCCCAGATCGATCGCCGCCTTGCGGATGCGCAACGCCACCTCGCGCATCTGCTCGTAGGAGCCGATGAACATGGCGAAATTGGCGGCTTCAGAGGCATATGTGCTGATCGTCCAGCTGGCGCCGGCCTGGTGGAAGACCTTGGCATAGCCGATCAACCCGTCCACATGGGGTTCGGCGAAGAAATCGGCGCTGGGGGTGACCAGCAGAATGTCGGCGCCTTTTTCGTCCAGCGGCAGCCGGACCTTCACACCGATATCGTCTTCGATATCCTCTTCCAGGCCTTCCAGCGTGTTTTCCAGCGCCGGACCGGGCAGCCCCAGATTATTGCCGATCGCGTGGACCTTGCCGATGATCTCATTGCAGTATTTCTGGCCCTTGCCGATATGGTCCATGATATCGCGTGCGGCCATGGAAATCTCGGCCGTGTCGATGCCGTAGGGGCAATAGACCGAACAGCGGCGGCACTGCGAACATTGGTGGAAATAGCTGTACCAGTCGTCCAGAACCTCTTCGGTCAAATCCTCGGCGCCGACCAGCCAGCGGGTCAGCGGGAACTTGCCCAGCGGCGTGAAATGCCGGCGGTAGACCTTGCGGAGCAGATCTTGACGCGCGACCGGCATGTTTTTCGGGTCGCCGGTGCCCAGGAAATAGTGGCATTTATCGGTGCAGGCGCCGCAGCGCACGCAGGAATCCAGATAGACGCGCAGCGACCGGGTCTTGTCGAGCAACTCGCCCAGACGACCGATCGCCTTGTCGTGCCAGTCCTCGACCAGTTCGCCCGGGAAGCCCAACGCTTTCTGATGTTCGGGGGAGGCCTCGAAGGGATGCGACTGGGACATCGCGCCGGGGCAAAGCGGCGGGATTTCGGCATATTCGCCCAGTTCGGGTACTTTATAATCGCCAGCCATTCTATTCGCCCCCGGCTTCCAGTTTTGCCGCCCAGGGCGCCAGATGACGTTTTTCCCGGGCATTGTCGACCTGGTTGCGGGTCGGGCTGAAGAACAGGCCCGGCGCATGCAACAGCTTGGAGAATGGGAAGATAATCATCAGTGCGATCACCATTCCCAGATGGGCCATCAGGATCGGATCGGACGGCATCGGCTGCCAGTCAAAGCGGATCAGCCCCAGCATGAATTGTTTCAGCGCCACGATATCGGTGCGCGCCACGTAGGTCATGGCCAGGCCGCTGCCCGTGATGCCCAGCAACAAGATCAGCATCAAATGGTCCGACGGGCCGCTGATATAGCGGATGCGCTGGACGAATATGCGCCGGAACCACAATGCGCCCAGACCCGCCAGCATGGCGAAGCCGGCATACATGCCGAAAGGCTGAACCAGCGCAACCCATTCCCAGACCGGATGGGTGAAGTAACGCAGATGGCGCATCATCGCCAGCAGAAGGGCACCGTGGAACATATAGCCGAACAGCCATATCCATTTGTTGGACTTGAACAGGCTTTCGAACAGGATCACTTCACGGGCCATGCGAAGAACCACCCCGCCGGTGGTAACCGGGGCCGGCGTGGTGGGAATCTTCAAGGGCGCGGGCGTGCGCGCATATTGCACGACCTTGAACGCCAGGCCGACGGCCAAAATGGCCGTGGCGGCATAGAACAGGATCGTAAACAGCGCGGTCATTTCAGACATACTCCCCCGTTGCCCGAGCGCGACATCGCGCCGGGATCGTTGGCGTCAACTGTCCAGTCGGATCAGATGCAGCCGGTCGGCTTCGGCAGCCCGGCGATTTTACAGGCCTGCTTGGCCGGACCATACGGAAACAGCTCGTACAGATACTGGCTGTTACCCTTTTCCGGGCCCATTGACTTCTTGACCGCCTTGGTCAAGACGCGGATAGCCGGTGCGATCTGATATTCTTCGTAATAATCACGCAGGAAGTTGACGACTTCCCAGTGATCGTCGGACATCTCGATCTTCTCATCTTCGGCGATCAGCACGGCCAGTTCCTTGGACCACTGGCTGATATCCGTGATGTAGCCTTCCTCATCCGCTTCGACGGTCGTACCGTTGAGCTGATATGCCATTTTGATAGTTCCTCCTTAACTTTTGTCACTGTGGCAAAGGGCTACGCCCCCACTCAAAGCCACGCCTGATGCGCCTCGTATTCTGCAGCGAGGTCTACAAACCCCTCGTAATCGACGATTTCGATGCCGTCGACCAGAGGTGATTCCGAAAGCCCGCGAGCCGCCAGATCGGGCCCGAGAGCATAAAACTTCAAATCCGCCTTGCGCTTGCCGATCTCCTTGGCGGCCTGGCCGGCCGCAAGCGCGCCATAGACGCCATCTTCGATCAGCAGGATAGCGCTACCCTTTGCGGCGAGCCGCAGACAGCTCTCCAGCGTATTACGCTCCAGGGGCGATTTGTTGACTGTGTGAAGCATATTCGTTGCCCCTAGTTACTTATCACAACGTCTTGCGCGGCCATGATCTTGCTCAATTCCTTGGAACTGAGCACTTCCACATCGACCAGAAGATCGTCTTCCGTCAGCCCGCGGGCCTCGAGAGATTCTTTTTCGACATAAAGTTTCTCGACGTCATAGCCGTCCAGCGCCCGAAATGTGGGAGAGAAGTTCTTCATGTTGATGCCCGGCGTGTCCTGGCCTTTTTTAAGCTGGAATACACCGTCATCGGCGAACACGACACTGACATCCTGGTCGAATGCCGCTGAAATCAACACTGTTTCCAGCGATTCCAGCGCGTAGACCGTGCCGTATGGCGCCTTGCGATTTACGAACATGAAGCGCTTCACCACTTCGGGATTGAAATCGTCTTCTTCCATCGTTTCTGCCTGTTTCCTTGTCCTTACGCCTTAGTCGCCGAAGGTGACCAACCGGTCGCCGACGATACCGGCTTCGATCAATTGACCGAGCCCCGAAATCCGGAAGCCCGGCGCCAGTACATCGTCCTTGATGCCCCGGCGCAGGGCCGCGGCAACGCAGACCACGAGGTCGACATTATGTTCGGCCGCCAGTTCGGACCACAGCTTGACCAGATTGCGGTCGTCCGTCGGCGGTTCCGCCAGTTTGTTCGCGTTGTTCACGCCGTCATGGTAGAAAAATACACGCATGACTTCGTGGCCCTTTGCGATGGCCGCCTTGGCGAACTGGTAGGCCGAGTCCGATGCCTGATGGGTGAACGGCCCTTCATTGACCAGTATTCCAAACTTCATTGCTTGCAACCCGTATTAAAAATGTAGATGCGCCGAGGCGTTCAGGCTTTTGCGCGCGCCACGCCAGTCGTCGATATGATGGCGAGTGAAGGCCAGGCCGGTCATCTCGAAGAAACGCGGCCAACCGATCCGCTCGATCCATTCGTTCATGCGTTCCCACGGACGGCCGTCTTCCTTGTAGGCATAAAGGATCTTCTTCACGGCATCCGCGGCTTCGGGCCAGCGCGGCGGGTTGTTGGGAATGCCGGCCACCACCAGCTTGTGGAATGTCGGCTTGGAACGCGCGTTGGAATGCTTGCCGCCGACCCAGATCGCCAGCTTGGTCGATTCCGCGCTGTTGATCTGCATGGGCGGGCAGGGCGGATAGCAGGCGCCGCAGCAAATGCATTTCTTTTCGT
>JAOUMF010000509.1 GCA_029881615.1 Alphaproteobacteria bacterium
CCAGGCCGAGACGCGGACCCTGAAGGATGTGCTGGCCTTGCCATGGGGTTTCGAAATCTACTCCCTGCTCTCACGCTGGAATCCACTGAACCTGCACCGCCCCTACCCCGAACCTGCATCGGGACGCAAGGTTCTGGTGGTCGGCATGGGGCCGGCGGGATTCACCCTCGCCCATCACCTGATGAATGACGGGCATGTGGCGGTGGGCATCGACGGGTTGAAGATAGAACCGCTGGATTCCGCCATTTCCGGGGTTACCGCGCGGGGCGAGCGGGTGCCGTTCATGCCGGTGCGCGATGTGGAAAACCTGTTCGAGGATCTCGACGCGCGCGTCATGGCGGGCTTCGGCGGGGTCGCGGAATATGGCATCACGGTCCGCTGGGACAAGAATTATCTCAAGCTTATCAGGCTGTTGCTGGAACGCCGCGGGCAGTTCGCGCTGTTCGGCGGGGTCCGGTTCGGCGGCACGATCACGCTGCGCGACGCCTGGGACATGGGATTCGATCACGTGGCGCTCTGCGCCGGAGCCGGGCGGCCGACGGTCATCGACATGCCCAACAATCTGGCGCGCGGGGTGCGCACGGCCTCGGATTTCCTGATGGCGCTGCAGCTTACCGGGGCGGCGCGCACGGACAGCATCGCCAATATGCAGCTGCGCCTGCCGGTCGTGGTGATCGGCGGGGGGCTGACCGCGATCGATACCGCGACCGAGGCGCTGGCCTATTATCCGCGCCAGGTGGGCAAGTTTCTGGACCAGTACGAGGCGCTGGCGGCGGAAAAGGGCGAGGCCGCCGTGCGCGCGCCCTGGGACGGCGAGGAAGCCGGGATCGCCGACGAGTTCCTGGCCCATGCGCGGGCGATTCGGGCCGAGCGCGAGGCCGCGGCGGCGGCGGGGCGCGAGGCGGATATTCTGGCGCTTTTGCGGGGCTGGGGCGGGGTCACCATCGCCTATCGCAAGCGGCTGGTGGACAGCCCGGCCTATACGCTGAACCATGAAGAGGTGGAGAAGGCGCTGGAGGAGGGAATCGCGTTCGCAGAATGCCTGTCGCCCGTTGCAGTTGAGCTGGATGAGGATAAACACGCGTGTGGATTGCGGGTAGCGCGTCAGAAAATGGCTGAAAACGGCCGGTTCGAGGGTGTGGAGGGCGGCGAGGTCACCCTGCCCGCCCGCGCCGTCTTCATGGCCGCCGGCACCCAGCCCAACACCGTCCTCGCCCGCGAGGATACCCCCAATTTCCACCTCGACGGCCGCTATTTCCAGGCCGTCGACGAGGCCGGAAATCCGGTCAGCCCGGAAAAATCCGCCGCCAAGCCGAACGAGATAAGGGTGCTGCTGTCGAAGGCGGAAGACGGCCGATTCGTCAGCTTCTTCGGCGATCTCCACCCCAGCTGGTTCGGCAATGTGGTCAAGGCCATGGGCAGCGCCAAGCAGGGCTATCCGGTGGTCAGCAAGGTGCTGGCGGCGGTGGCGCCGGCCAGTCCCGCCGCCGCCGAGGCCTTCCTCGCCGGCCTGAACGCCGCGCTACGCCCGACGGTCGAGCGGGTCGAGCGCCTGACCCCGACCATCATCGAGGTGGTGCTGCGGGCGCCCCGGGCCGCGCGCCAGTTCCAGCCGGGCCAGTTCTACCGCCTGCAGAACTTCGAAACCCTGGCGCCAAGGGCCGAAGGCACGACGCTGGCCATGGAAGGCCTGGCGCTGACCGGCGCCTGGGTCGACCGTGAGGCCGGGCTGATCTCGCTGATCGTGCTGGAGATGGGCGGGTCCAGCAGCCTCTGCCGATACCTGAAGCCCGGCGAGCCGGTGATCCTGATGGGCCCGACCGGCACGCCGACGGACATCCCGAAGGGCGAGACCGTGCTGCTGGCGGGCGGCGGGCTGGGCAACGCGGTGCTGTTCTCGATCGGCCAGGCGATGCGCGCGGCCGGCAACAAGGTGCTGTATTTCGCCGGCTACAAACAAATGGTCGACCGCTACAAGATCGAGGAAATCGAACGCGCCGCCGACGTTATCATATGGTGCTGCGACGAGGCGCCGGGCTTCGAGGCCACGCGTCCCCAGGACCGCGCCCTGCCTGGCAATATCGTCGAGGCCATGCGGGCCTATGCTTCCGGTGAACTGGGCGATCAGGCCGTGCCCTTCGCCGATGTCGACCGCATCGTCGCCATCGGGTCGGACCGCATGATGGCCGCCGTGGCGATGGCGCGCCACGCGGTGCTGAAGCCCTACCTCAAGGAGCACCACTTCGCCATCGGCTCGATCAATTCGCCGATGCAATGCATGATGAAGGAAATCTGCGCCCAGTGCCTGCAGCCCCATATCGACCCGGAGACCGGCGAACGTTCCTACGTCTTCTCCTGCTTCAACCAGGACCAGCCACTGGATGAGGTCGACTGGACCGGCCTGAACGCGCGGCTGCGGCAGAACTCGGTGCAGGAAAAACTGAAGGCGCAGTGGATTGCCCACTGCGCCCGGTCGCTGGAAGGGATTTAGAAGATCAGCGCGCTTCCGCCCGCTGGCCTTCAGTAGGGATGTCGGCGGTCACCGCGCGCGCCAGATAGATGCGCAGGCCTCCGTAATCGCTGTCCGCCGATGCCATCACGGGAACCGAGGGCAGCCCCTCGCCCGGACTGGCGAACCATAGGGTCAGAACCATCGTGTCGTCGGAAGCCGGCTTGCGGTCGCGCGGGTTGACGGGTTGCTCTTCCTCGTCGAAACCATCGATGGCCTTAAGGGTCAGATCGCAACGCTCGGCGGCGCCCCGATACATCATATATTTATTTCCCTTGAGAGACCCCGGATCACCCTTTTTCGCGGTCGCGTCGT
>JAOUMF010000510.1 GCA_029881615.1 Alphaproteobacteria bacterium
AGGTGCTCGCGCAAATGGGCCTGCATCTTGGCATGGAAATCCCCAGCTGGCCGCCAGAAAATATCGAAGATATGGCGCGTCGTCTGGATGAGCCGTACTGACCGGCATTAATAGGCAACTAGGAATTTAGAGGGAGCCGTCGCGATGCGACATGGAATGAGCGGCCGCAAATTGAACCGGACCAGCAGTCACCGCAAGGCGCTGTTTTCCAATATGGCCAATGCACTGATCAAGCATGAGCAGATCAAGACTACTCTGCCGAAGGCCAAGGAATTGCGCCCGGTGGTCGAGAAGCTGGTGACCCTGGGCAAGCGTGGCAATCTGCACGCACGCCGGCAGGCTTTCGCCATGCTGCGCGACGATGTGATGACCCGTAAACTGTTCGATACGCTGGCGGGCCGTTATGCGGATCGTTCGGGCGGCTATACCCGGGTTCTGAAGGCTGGACACCGTCGCGGGGATGCCGCGCCGATGGCCATCATTGAATTCGTGGATCGCGATCCTGCGGCCAAGGGCCTCGATTCGGGCCCTGTCCAGGAGGCCGCGATGGCCGCCGAGGACGAGGAATAACATCCGCTACGGATGACAGGAAATAATGGGGCGGCTCTCGGGCCGCCCTTTTTTCTGTCCGTTTTTTATCGCATCTTGTGGCAACGGCCCGGGACGATTAAGTAATCTGTCATGCAGTTATTTTTAAAAAGATACCGGTTAGCAATCCTGGGGCTTATTGGCCTGGCAATCGTTTTCAGTCCAGTTTTGGCGCAAGCTGAAAAGGTTGCCCCGGCCAGTGCCGGACAGGTGACGCTTTCCTACGCGCCGGTCGTAAAGCGAACCGCGCCGGCGGTCGTGAATATTTATGCACAAAAAATCGTTCAGGAACGGTCCGGGCCGGCACTTTTCGAAGATCCCTTTTTCAAGCGATTCTTCGGTGAGGATTTTGCGTTTGGGGGCGCGCCCAGAGAACGCATCGAAAAATCACTGGGATCCGGTGTTCTGGTGCGTGCCGATGGCATTGTGGTAACCAACAACCACGTTATTGTTGGGGCACAGGAAATCACGGTGGTTCTGGCCGATCGCCGTGAATATGGCGCCACCATCGTTCTGGCGGATGACCGGACAGATCTGGCGGTTTTGCGGATCGATACCAATGGCGAGGAACTGCCAAGCCTGGCCTTTGCCGATTCCGACGCTCTCGAGGTCGGTGATATCGTGCTGGCAATAGGTAATCCCTTCGGTGTTGGCCAGACGGTTACTTCGGGTATTGTTTCCGCCCTGGCTCGTACCCGTGTGGGCGTGGCCGATTACCGGTCGTTCATTCAGACCGACGCGGCGGTTAATCCGGGAAATTCCGGCGGCGCGCTTGTTGGCATGGATGGGAAACTCGTCGGTATCAATACGGCGATTTTTTCCAAGAGCGGCGGTTCCCTGGGTATTGGCTTTGCCGTGCCTGCCAATATGGTGCGGTCCATTGTCGAATCCGCGATCGAGGGGCGCGCGCTGGTGCGTCCCTGGCTGGGCTTCGATGGGCGGGCCGTAACGGCCGACCTGGCCCTGGCGCTGAATATGAAGCGACCGGTAGGGGTTATCGTGGAACATGTCGTGAAGGGTGGACCGGCGGATAAGGCTGGCCTGGCACCGGGCGATGTTGTGATGGCGGTTAACGGGCATGATGTCGAGGATGCTCAGGCTTTGCGGTTCCGCCTTGCGACGCGGCGTCTCGGCGAGAAGGTGGACCTTTCGGTTTTGCGTAAGGGCAAGGAGCGGCATATCGCCATGCTTCTGGTCGCTCCGCCGGAAGACCCGCCACGAAATGCCGTCATTCTGGAAGGAATGCATCCGCTGTCCGGCGCCAAGATCGCCAATTTGTCGCCGGCCCTTGTTGAAGAACTCGGTTTGCCGGGGCAGCCCCGCGGAGTATTCATTCTGGCCGTTGTCAACCGTTCGCCGGCGGCGCGATTGGGCGTGCGCCCGGGTGATATCCTGTTGTCGGTAAACGGCAAGAAGATTGCGTTGGTGCGCGATGCGGTCAAGATATTCGACAAGGGGGCGGACAGCTGGAACATCGCCATAAAACGCGGCGAGCGCGTGCTTAAGGTCGAGTTGAAGTGACCGGAGGCCCGGGCCAGCAGGGACTGTTCGAAAGCGCCGCCCCGCGGCCACTGGCCGACAGGATGCGTCCGGCCACGCTGGACGAAGTTGTCGGGCAGGATCATTTGCTGGGGCGGGAAGGGCCGCTGGCGCGCATGCTTGGGGCGGGGCGGCTTGCCTCAATGATATTGTGGGGGCCGCCGGGCTGTGGCAAGACCACGATTGCCCGTCTGTTGGCTGACCGCACGGAATTGGCTTTCGAGCCGTTGTCGGCGGTATTTTCCGGCGTCGCCGATCTGCGGAAGGTGTTTGAAAAAGCCAAGGGCAATCGCGTCGCGGGACGCGGCACGCTGCTATTCATCGACGAGATTCACCGGTTCAACCGGGCACAGCAGGACGGGTTCCTGCCTTATGTCGAGGACGGCACCATCATTCTGGTGGGAGCGACCACCGAAAATCCCAGTTTTGAGTTGAATGCGGCGTTGCTGTCACGGGCGCAGGTCTTCGTGTTGAAGCGGCTGGATGATGAGGCACTGGAGAAGCTGTTGGTCCGGGCCGAGGAAGCCGAGGGCCGGGCCTTGCCGCTCGATCCCGATGCCCGCGCGGCGTTGAGGGCCATGGCCGACGGAGACGGCCGTTTTTCGCTTAATCTGGCCGAGGAATTATTTGCCTTGAAGCTGGATGAACCGATGGATACGGCGCGCTTGGCCGCGACGGTTCAGCGCCGGGCACCG
>JAOUMF010000029.1 GCA_029881615.1 Alphaproteobacteria bacterium
TGGCGGGTTTCAGAAACCCGTTCATTTCGCCGGCATTATCGATCATGCTTGCCGCCACGCAGCCTTCCATCCAACAGGCAACCTCGCCGGCCACGCCATTACCCAGCACCGGGATCATACCCAGTTTGCGGATGCGGTTCAGCGCGGCGGCCAGACGGTCGATGCCGCCGGCCTTCATCAGCTTGAACTTGATGTAGCGCGCCGCGCCCAGTTCGGCCGCACGTTCGACGTCGGCGACGTTGAAAATCGACTCGTCCAGCATCATGGGAACCCGGGCGACCTTGGCCAGGTCAGCGGCGGTTTCCCAATCGCCCGCGTCGGCCGGCTGTTCCAGCAGTTCGATTCCTCCGGGGTCCAGCATGGCGGCGAAGCGCAGGGCCTCTTCGCGGTTATAGCCCTGATTGCCGTCTACCCGGATCGCCGCGCGCCCGGCGACAAATCGACAGATTCGCTCCACCCGGGCGAGATCCGGTTCCATATCGAAGCCGACCTTTACCTTGAGCGTGCGGTAACCCGCCGCCAGATGGCTCTCGATTTCAGCCTCGTAGCCGGCGGGGTCGTCGGCGTTGACGATCGCCAGCAGGGGAACGGCAATGGTCTGGTGCGGCGTCAGCATCGGGTGGCCGGACAGCATCTCGCAGGCAGTGGTGAAGGCGGTGGCGGTGAAGGGGCCCTCGCGATGCAGGGTGGCGGCCAGCCCCATGACCTCGTCGGTCGTCCGCCCCGCCGCCTGTTCCGCCAGCGCGGTGGCGCGGCCCCAGGCGCCTTCCATCGTCTCCTCGGAATAGCCGGGCAGGAAGGTCGCCTCGCCAAAACCGGCCCGCCCGTCATCGCCGGCGATTTCAACCAGGATCGTGTCGAAGGCCTCGACCGGTCCGAAGGACAGCTTGTAGGGAGTCCGTAACGGCGCACGCAGCCGGTGCAGGGTGATGCGCTTCACGCGGTGGCCCGCGGCGGGTTCCTTCAATATGCCGCCGGCCATGCCTGTCATCCTTCCCCGGGGTTTTCCCACAACGCCGACTCCATGCGCGCCGCGGCATCTTGCAGCGCCGGCAGATGCGCCCGCATGGCGTCAGGGTCCAGCCGCGGCAGCGGGCTGTGCGTGGCCAACCCGGCGACCACCCGGCCCGTTTTATCGCGGATCGGCGCCGCCAGGCCGATCAGGCCGAGATTGAACTCCTGATTGTTCACGGCATATCCGTCGCGACGGATCATCTCGCATTCCCGTTCCAGCCGTTGCGGATCGGTGATGGTGAATTCGGTATAGCGCGCCAGCGCCATGTTGGCGATCAGCCGGGCGCGGGCGCCGGCCTCGAGGAAAGCCAGCAACAGCTTGCCGTTGGATGTGCAATGGGCGGGGACGCGGCTGTTCGGTGTCAGTTGAAGCCTTAGCGGCCAGTTGCATTCGACGCGGTCCACATAGACGACTTCCGTGCGGTCCAGAACGCCGATATTGCAGGTTTCGCCGATCTTCGCCACCAGATCCGCCAGGATCGCATGCATTGCTCCGCCTTGAACCGCACTGGAAAGCGCGTTGATAGACAGGGTGCAGAGGCGCGGGCCGACACTGTAACGCTCGCGCAGGGGTTCGCGGCGCAGCAGGCCCTCGTCTTCCAGCTGGCGCATGATCCGGTGGGCGGTGGGCTTGGCCAGGCCCAGCCGTTCGGTGACCTCGACAAGGCCGATCGGGCGGCCCTCCGCTGTGATCAGGTCCAGCACGGCCATGCTCTTGGAGAGCGCCGAGCCGTGGGCGCGCTCGTCTTCCGGCGATCCGGGCCTGTGTTTGCGGTCTTGCGCGGCGCCTTCCCGCACGTCCTTGATCACGACCAACGGCCTCCTCATGAACTGGAATTATTGCCAAAACCGGACTGCGGCGTTATGCAATCCGGGTGCTCGGTCGATTCAGCATAACGAAATTTCATACATTATATCTCGTTTTTTGCCAAACACTGGCGATTCGGCGTGCCGCCTGGAAGGAACCGCTTTGGAAGACCTTACCCTGATGATGTTGCTGGCCATTGCCGGCGGGTTGGCGGCCGGCGGCCTGGTCAAGGGCGTGATCGGTATGGGCCTGCCACTGGTCGCGGTGCCGATCATGACTTTGTTCGTTCCGGTGCCGGTGGCCGTGTCGGTCATGTCCTTTCCGATCATCGCCTCGAATTTATGGCAGGGCTGGCAGGGCGGGTTATGGCGTCAGGTCGTGCGGAGGGCCTGGCCGCTGATGGCGGCACAGCCCATCGGGATGATCGCCGGCGTTGCCGTGCTCGCCTGGGCGGAACCGCGGATCGTGATCGGCATGCTGGGGGTTCTGACGGTCATGTTCGTGGCCATGGCCCACTATCAGCCGGATACTGTCATGTCGGCCGCCCAAGAACGCTGGGTGGCGCCATTGATGGGATTATGTTCAGGCTTTTCCGGCGGGGTATCCAGTTTCTTCGGTACTCCGATCGCCATCTACCTGTTCCTGCTGGGGTTGAAGAAAGACGAGTTCGTTGCGGCGATCGGCGTTACCTACGCCTATGGCGGTATTGTCCTTATCATTACCCTGTGGGCATTCGGCGTGCTGGGGCTGCAATTGACGGGCTGGTCGCTGTTGGCGACACCGGCCGTATTCCTCGGGATGTGGCTGGGTCAGCAGCTGCGCAAAAAACTGAACCCCGATAGTTTCCGCATTGCGGTTCTGGTGGTTCTGTTCATTGCCGGCCTGAATATGCTGCGCCGCGCGATCATGGGGTAATTGGTTCCTGGCCCATCAGGGTGGCTTCTTCATGCAGCCATCCGGCGAAGGCCGCGACCTTAGGGATTTCCGTTTTTTCCTTCGGAATGACGATGTAATAGCCGAAATCGACAGGCACGCAGATTTCGAACAGCCGCACCAGCCGCCCGGCGGCCAGATCGTCGGCGACCAGTATGTCGGTGCCCAGCGCCACGCCCTGGCCGGCGATGGCGGTCTGCATGACCAGGCCGGCGTCGTTGAAGCGTGGGCCCCGCTCCACATCCACGCCCTTCACTCCGGCGGCCAGAAGCCACATGCGCCAGCTGGGCCAGGTGGCGTTTTGCGACGCCCAATCAACATGTAAAAGCGTGTGGGCGGCCAGATCCTCGGGGACATTCAGCGGCGGCCCGTTTGCCAGCAGGTCCGGGCTGCATACCGGGAACACGGATGTCGATAGCAGCGGCTCTACATGCAGGCCGGGATAATTTCCGCCGCCATAGCGGATCACCAGATCCACGCCGTCGCGTTCGAAATCGGTCACCCGGTTGGTGGCGTCCAGCCGTACGTCGATGTCGGGATGGCGCGCGCGAAATCTTTCCAGCCGCGTGACCAGCCATTTTCCCGCGATAGAGGGCGCTGCGCTGACCGTCAGGATATTGTCGTCGCGCCGCCGGGCAAGCTGTAGCGAGGCCGCCGCCAGCATGTCGAACCCCTCGCGCAGAGCCGGTAATGCCGCCTGTCCCTGGTCGGTCAGCAACAGCGAACGCGTCAGGCGGCGGAACAGCGGCGTGCCGCAATAATCCTCCAGCGCCTTGATCTGGTGGCTGATGGCGGCGGGGGTCACATGCAACTCTTCCGCCGCCTTCGTAAAACTCAGGTGACGGGCAGCCGCTTCAAAGGCGCGCAGGGCGTTCAGAGGGGCTATGCGGCGGGACATGGTTTTCCCCGTAGATTATAAAAACTAATTCATCCTATGAAATATCGTCGTTTGTGAAAAGGAATAAATCAGCGTTATCTGGCAAGCACGAAAGCCGAAGACCTGAATTTATCTATTAGGAGAACTCAATCATGCTGGACATTCTTGCACGCAGTATCGCCCGCGCCGCCGGTGTCGAAACCCCCGACAATCTGCGGATCGTGGAACCTTCCCCGCCGCGCCTACCCATCCTCGAGAGCCTGGTCAGGGCCTTCGAGCGCTGGAACATCCGCCGCTCGACCTGGCTGACCCTGCGCGAGATGGACGACCGCACGTTGTCGGATATCGGCCTGTACCGTGGCATTCTGCATGATGTAGCTGACGATATCAGCCGGCTGGCGGTGGCCAATGACAACGACATCGAGCTTCCGGTCGCGCTGTCGCAACTGTACGCCAACGACAACGACCTGCGGGGCTGCGCCGATTGTTAGCAATGCGTTTGGGTCGGTGGCGCGATAACGGTGGTCGGGAAAAACCAAATCGCCATCGGGTTCCGTTGTAGCGTTTCGGTCGCCGACGCATGGATCGGCGTTCGGTTCGCCGCAGGAGAGAATTCATGGCATTTCCGACGAAGTCGAAATACGTCATCATTGGCGCCGGCATCCACGGCTTGTCCACCGCCTGGCATCTGGCCGCCGGGCTGAAGGCGTCCGGCAAGGGCGATGGCGGCGACGTGCTGGTCATCGACAAGGGAGGCATAGCCGCCGGCGCATCGGGCATCGCCTGCGGCGTGGTGCGCAACAACTACTTCCAGCCGGCCATGCGCGAACTGATGGCGCATTCTGTGGCGGTCTGGGAAAGCGACCCCGAAGCTTTTGCCTACCACCCGGTCGGCTATATGCAAATCAGCCCCGAAGTGATGCATGAAGACATTGCCACGATCTATGATCAGCAAAAGGCGATCGGCTATGAATCCAGTTTCATAGAGGGCGAGGCCGACTGCATGAAATACATGCAGGAAATGTTTCATGACTGGCGGGCCAGAGGCATCACATCCGTCCTGCATGAAAAGAAGGGCGGCTATGCTAACAATACCAAGGCCATGTATGGGCTGGCCGCCAAGGCCGAGGCCGAGGGCGTGCGCATCCTGACCGGCGCGACCGTGACCGGCCTGCGCCGGGCCAGCGGCTCTGGCGCTGTCGAGGCGGTGGAGACCGACCGCGGCGCGATCGAATGTGACGAGGTGGTGATCGGCGCCGGCCCCTGGGTGCGGAGTTTCTGGGAAATGCTTGACCTGCCCGATACCGTTTCGATCAAGGGCGCGGACGGGGCGATGCATGACAATATCCCGATGTGGCTCTACTGGTGCCTGGAGGAAGGCACGCTGGCGGTCGACCCGAACATGCAGAAGACCAACGACGGAAAGATGCCGCCGGTGATCCATGTGGACACCGACGCGCCGCTATTTTCCGACGTCGACGGATCGCTGATCACCGACGAGTTGTGGGGCATCTATTATAAGCCGGACTTCAATTTCGGCGGGATCCAGGGTGGCGCCGCGCCTTACAAGGTGGAACGGCCGGCCAAAGAGGTCCAGGTTGACCCCTACGGCGCGGAATCGCCGGAATTCATCGTCGACGACAACTTCGCCCATATGTGGTGTTCGGCGCTGGCCTTCTGCCAGGAGCGGTTCTCGGGCCAGGTCGGCAAGTGGAAAAAGGAAGCCTCGGGCGGAATCGGCTGTTTCACGCCGGATTCCTTCCCCGTTTTCGACCGCTTTTGCCAGAACGCCTATATCATCGCCGACTCCAACCACGGCTACAAGATGATCGGCGTCGGCAAGCTGGTGGCCGAGGAACTGCTCGGCAAGCAAAGCGCGCTGCTGGAACCCTTCCGCTTCTCCCGCTACGCCGAAGGCAAGCTGCATCCGGTATCGCACAGCCCGTTCCCGTGGAGCTGAGGCTTGCGAAAATCCTGGTGACGGTCAGCGGCAGAATGCGGCTTCCAGATCGTCCCAGGGAATATTGCAAATCTCATCGTCTTCGGGCCATTTGCTCGGCGGCGCCAACAGGTCGAGTGGTTTGCCGGCGTCGAGCGGTTCGCCGGAGAAGGTCCTGTCGATCACCAACCGTGTTTCCGGCGCCCGGACAATCGTAAGCCGGGCGCGTGGCTTGAAGCTGCTGGTCAACGGGTCTTCTCCCTGAACGCCGATATCCTGGCTTTCATGGTCGAAAAGCACGAGCACCTTGCCGTCGTTGGTGCGCAAAAAATATATCAGACCGCCATGCTCCTGTTCCTGCATCCGCAGGGCTTCTGTAAATTCGTAAACTTCCTCAACGACCCGGCCAGCCTCCAGGTCCACCAGCGGTTCGGGGTCGTTGTTTGCCAGCAGTTCGAGATCGTTGTTTTTCCGGCCCATGACCCAGAGAACAGCGGTCAGAACGGCAATAACGACTGACGCCAACCCACCCCACGGAAGTACCCAGTTGGCGGAAACGCTATGCTGATCGATTTCCACGTCCGTCAAGGTCCGCACCAGCCAGATGACCAGGAGCGAGCATAAATGAATCGACATCATTGAGATGAACAAGCTCGCAGCTCCCACGTTGATGGCTAACCTGAACGGTCCGAGCCGTCTCGGCCCGTCCTCGGTCATGCCCCGCGGATATTCCCGTTCCTCACTCGACATTTCCTGTTCCGGATTCTGGGTCGGCATGGGTCGCTTCAACTCCATGGTTGCGCTGCGGAGTATATTTTTCGCCCACGCACGGCCTGCTGTCCAGATGGTTACGCAATTCCGCTAGAGCTGAGCGTTTGACTTGAGTCAAAGCCGTGCGGGGTGAGGCGTCCTATGCTCGCCCCGTTGCGCATTCCGTGCATCCTTTGTTGTTGTGGAGGCGGTTGTCCATGTCCCAGCCCGGCCAAAGGGCGCCGGCCCTTTCCCCTGTTCTGTTGCTTGGCTTCGCCTTGCGCCCGGCGCCGAAGCCGGCCTTGCAGGCCGCGGCCTCGCTGGCCATGGCGGCCCTTTTGCGTGGCCACCGGAGCGTATTCGAGCGGCTGGAGGGGCTGGCCAATCGCGATTTTCTGATCGATCCGGTGGACCTGCCATTCCGTTTCCATCTTAGTGCGGCCCTGCCTTCACCGCGCCTTCGAATACTTGGCGAGGACGAGGAGCCGGCCGCGCCGGTCGCGGCCACCATCAAGGGCTCGTTGCCGGCCCTGATCGATCTGCTGGAAGGCCGCGTCGATGGCGATGCGTTGTTCTTTTCCCGGGCGCTGGCCGTCGAGGGCGACATGGGCGCGGTGGTTGCCTTGCGGAACGCGGTGGACGGCGCCGATATCGCGCTGACCGAGGATCTGTTGCGGCCGCTGGGCCCGTTTGGCGGGCCCGCGCGCGGCCTGTTGCGGGCCGGCGGCATGCTCTACCGGCGTGCCGAGCGCGACCTTGAAACATTGCGGGCGGCACTGGTCGCCCCCGTGCAGCGGCGCTGCGATTCCCAGGAGGCGAAATTGCGTGACCTCGATGAAACCGTCGCCAACATGCCCACCCGGCGGCGGGAGCGTCAGTCTTGACCGGCGGTGCTCTGGAACTGGTCTGCCCGGCCGGCACGCCCGCTTCGCTGCGCGCGGCGGTGGATGCCGGTGCCGATGCGATCTATCTGGGATTTCGCGACGAGACCAATGCCCGTAATTTCCCCGGCTTGAACTTCAGCCGCGACGAGCTGGCCGACGGCATAAAATATGCCGGGTCAAAGGGCGTGAAGGTGCTGGTCGCCATCAACACCTATCCGCGAGCCGGCAATCCCGGCCCTTGGCGCGCGGCGGTGGATGATGCGGCGCGGCTTGGCGCATGGGCGGTAATTCTGGCCGATATCGGGCTGCTGGATTATGCCCGGCAAAACCATCCGGACCTCAGGCGGCATCTTTCGGTTCAGGCCTCGGCGGCAAATGCGCAGGCCATCAAATTCTATTGCGATGAATTCGGGGTTAAACGCGTGGTGTTGCCTCGCGTGCTGACGGTCGACGAGATCGCCCGGATCAACGATGCGGTCGAGGTGGAAACGGAAGTGTTCGCCTTTGGCGGCATGTGCGTGATGGCCGAGGGGCGTTGCCTGCTGTCCTCATACGCGACCGGCGAGTCGCCCAATATGAACGGTGTCTGTTCGCCGGCCGAGCACATCCATTATGAAGAGCGTGATGGGCAGCTGGTCTCGCGGCTTGGCGACTTTACCATCAACAAGTTTCGCGAGGGTGAGCCCGCGGGCTATCCCACCCTGTGCAAGGGGCGGTTCCGCGCCTGCAGTCGCGATTCCTATCTGTTCGAGGAGCCGGTCTCGCTGGATGTGTCGAACATCTTGCCGGATTTGATGAAGGCGGGCGTTACCGCCCTGAAGATCGAAGGCCGCCAGCGCGGCAAGGCCTATGTCGCACAGGTCGTTTCCGCCTTTCGCCGCGCCGTCGATGCGGCGGCGCGCGGCGAACAGCCCGACACCGCCGATCTGGCGTCGATCACCGAAGGTGGGCAGCAATCAACCGGCGCTTATGAGAAAGGTTGGCGATGAGCGATTCTCTCAAGCTGACTCTCGGTCCCTTGCTGTTCAACTGGCCGGCCGATCAGGTCGCCGAATTCTATGGGCGAATTGCCGAACTGGCCCCGGTCGACACGGTTTGCCTGGGAGAAGTCGTATGCCAGAAGCGTGAGCCGCTACTGGGTGGAACTCTGGCTGAAGCGGCCGGGCAGCTGGCGGACGCCGGCAAGGAGGTCGTCTGGTCCGGTTACGGATTGATCGCCGACGAGAAGGATATGGCGGCGACCAAGGGGCTCGCGGAATCCAGCGAGGGCCTGGTCGAAGCCAACGACATCACGGCTTTGCCGTTTTTACAGGGCCGGCCGCATGCCATTGGGCCGCTGGTCAATGTCTATAACGAGGATACCCTGAGATGGCTGGTGGCGCGGGGCGCCACAAGAATTTGCCTGGCCCCGGAACTGTCGCGCGATGCCATCGCCCGACTGACGGAAGCGGCCGGTGAAGCGGAACTGGAAGTTCAGGTGTTCGGTCGGTTGCCGCTGGCGCTGTCGGCGCGCTGCTATCACGCGCGGGCGCACGGGCTGCACAAGGATGGCTGTCAGTATGTCTGCGACAGGGATCCCGACGGCATGGCGGTGGACACGCTGGACAACGAACATTTCCTGGCCGTGAACGGCATTCAGACCCTTTCGCATTCCATCGTGGAATTAAGCGCCGAGATCGATGACCTGATCGGGATCGGGGTCACTCGATTCCGCCTGTCACCTCACCATGTTGATATGGTGGCGATCGCTCACGTCTGGCGCGATCTGCTGGAGGGCAAGCGCGACCTGCCGCGGGCGCGGCGCATAATCCAGACCGTGGCCGCCTTCGCACCGCCGTCCAACGGGTATTTTCATGCCCGCCCGGGCGCCGTTGCGCTGAATAACTGAAGTCGGGTTAGTCCGGAAAGATCGACTTCAGCGCTTCCGCTGTTTTTGGCGTTACGTAATAGACGCCGTCCTGGATTTCCTTGTGATCCTTGTCCCAGACGGTGGAATCGTAATCCCAACCGATCAGGTGCGCCTTCTTTTCCGTATCGCCGATCAGGCGGCGCAGGCGGCGGGTCATCGCCCCTTCGAACAGCGACAGCGCCCGCCAGTGGCTGTCGCCGGTCACGGCCAGCAACTCCGACATTCGGGCGCGACCATTGTTTTTGGCGAAAATTTCCAGCCGTTTGCAGTGATTTTCCGACAGACCATGGACCAGTCGCTGCGCGAGGTCCCTGTTTAGATCTACCGGTATTTTCCAGTTCGTTTCGGCCGGGCGCATGGCCCGCTTCGGCTGAAGCAGTTTGGGGTCCGCGAATTTTGTGATTAGTTCGCGCTGGGTTTCAGGTGTGAGTTTTCTGAAATCCTTTTGTTCGATAACGATTTGCATCTTTATCTCCTTCAGACAGACAGGGTAGCCGATTTTTTGCCGGACGGCCAGAAATCAGCCGGAATGAGGCGCCGATACGCCGCCGAGGGGCTATTTTTGGTCATATTTTCACAGATATTTCTGTCTCTGGCCCTTTCCCGCCGGCGTTCGCCCCTATATGAAACGGGCATGAAAGTGGAGATTTGATATGGCGATGGGTTGGAATCTGTTTATTCGGCTGGAGCACGGGAAGCCTGCTCTCATTTCACTCGACGTGGATGCGCGTCCGTCGGGCAAGGGAAATGACAAATATCTGTGCCTGCTGGCGATGAAGCTTCGTCAGGCCGATGCCGACGGATTCCCCAGCCGCAAG
Organism: Alphaproteobacteria bacterium; assembly: GCA_029881615.1. Taxonomy (GTDB): domain Bacteria; phylum Pseudomonadota; class Alphaproteobacteria; order UBA8366; family JADFVY01; genus JADFVY01. The sequence goes on from JAOUMF010000029.1 coordinate 9,933, forward strand.
GAACTGGACGGCCCCGTCGCCGGGGTAGAAGACGCGGTGGCGCGAATCGTGGGCAAGGAACTTGGCGGCCGTTATGTGGGCCGAATCACCAGCGGCGGCATGGTGGTATTCTTTTCATACGTTCCCAACGCGACCATTGCCAAGGAGAGAGTCAGCGCGGCACTGCCGGCGTTCAGCGACTATCGCTTCCAGTTCAATGCCAAGGCGGACCCGGAATGGAAAGACTATTTCAAGATTCTTTATCCCAACGCCGAAGAGATGCAGGGGCTGATGAATGACGGGGTTCTGCGGAACCTGGAAGAGCATGGCGACCAGCATTCCATCTCGCGAGAGGTCGACTTCCGGATTAATTTCGCCGACGAAAACTCCAGGGAACGTTTTCGGAAGGCCGTTGAGGCCGCCGGTTATGAAATCCGCGAGGAATCGCATTCCCCCGAAGGGGGGGAAATGCCTTACAAGCTGCAAATCTGGCTCGACATGCCGGTGGATAAGGAAACCATCGACGAAACCTGCCTCGACCTGATGGACCTGGCGGAAGCCTGCGACGCCAAGTTCGAAGGCTGGGACACGTCCATCGTAAAGGCCGAGTAATTAAGCCGTTCCATTATTCTCCCGGCAGTTTGGAGCCGTCGTCGCGGAAGACGATATAGATCGCGGGGATCACCAGCAGGGTCAGCGCCGTCGACGAGGCCAGCCCGAACACCAGCGAAATCGCCAGGCCCTGAAAGATCGGATCGGCCAGGATAAAGGCCGCGCCGATCATCGCCGCCACCGCGGTCAGGAAGATCGGCTGGAAGCGGATCGCCCCGGCCTCGATCAGGGCGGCG
>JAOUMF010000511.1 GCA_029881615.1 Alphaproteobacteria bacterium
AGCATTAACCTCAGACTGTCGGACGCTTTGGAGTGGCCCTGTTCGGCCGCCAACGCATACCAGCGAAGGGCTTCGACATAATCCCGGACGACGCCGCGACCATGATGATAGATGTCACCGAGTTTGTTTTGTGCACGGGCGGAACCTTGCTCAGCCGCTTTATGATACCAGCGAACGGCTCCAGCCTTGTCTTCCTTGATCCCCCGGCCCTCATAGATAAAATCGGCGAGATTATTCTGTGCTCCAACATGACCTGTTTCAGCCGCTTTGCGATACATTTCCAGAGCGCGGGTGTCGTCCTGCGGCATCCCGCCCTGCCCATATTCGTAATCCAGCCCGCGCTGGAATGCCCTATCGCCTGAAACATCACAACCGCCCAGCGCAACGGCGAGTAACAGCAAGGCGGCCGTTTTTTTCAAATCCATCGCGACCTCTTCCATTCCAAGTGCCTTGGACAGAGAGATACCTGCCCGCGCACAACCCGGAAAGGAACCAAATCCAGACAAGGTCGCACGCAGAACGAGTATGCCCCGGAAGAGATGAACGGATAGTTACTACCAGTGCATGAACCCTGCGCGCGGCACTATATGCTATCGCACTGAACGCACGCTCATACTGCGGATAGGCTACGCTGCAGTATCCGCGGAGCATTCGGACTTCAGGCGCCGCTCTACGCCTGCTCGAACCCCCGCTTGATTTCCCAGTCGGTTACCCGGCGATCATATTCCATCTGTTCCCAGCGGCCGGTGTGCAGATAGTGGTCGATCACGTCGTCGCCGAAGGCGGCGCGGAGGATTTCGCTGTTATCCAGGCGCTCCAGCGCGTCCCGCAGGGTCTTGGGAATATGACGGGCCTGTGCGCTTTCATAGACATTGCCGGTCAGCAGGGGTTCCGGCTCCAGCTTGTTTTCCACCCCATGCAGGCCGGCGGCGATAATCGCGGCATAGGCCAGATAGGGGTTCACGTCGCCGCCGGGAATGCGGCATTCGATGCGCTGTGCCGCCCCCTGGCCCAGCACGCGGAAACCGCTGGTGCGGTTGTCCAGCGACCAGGCGATATGGGTCGGCGCGAAACTGCCCGACTGGAAGCGCTTGTAGGAATTGACGTAGGGGGCCAGGAAGTAGGTCATATCCTCGGCCGCGGTCAGCAATCCAGCGCAATAATGGCGGAAGGTATCGGAGAACCCATGCTCGCCATTTTCATCGTGGAAGGCGGTCTTGCCGCTTTTGATGTCCCACAGCGAGGAATGGATGTGGCAGGAATTTCCGGCCAGTTCGTAATCCCACTTGGCCATGAAGGTGATGGCCTTGCCCTGCTGCCAGGCGATTTCCTTGGCGCCGTTCTTGTAGATGACGTGATTGTCGGCCGACACCAGGGCCTCGGCATATTTGAAGTTGATCTCCTCCTGCCCCGGGCCCCATTCGCCTTTCGAGGTTTCCACCGGAATGCCGCAGGCGTCCATATTGTTGCGGATGGCGCGGATCAGCCCCTCTTCCTTGGTGGTCTGCAGGATGTGGTAATCCTCGATGTAATAGCCGGTGGTGCGCAGATCGCGGTAGCCCTTGTCATGGCAATCGCGGAAGCTGTCGTCGAAAACGTAGAATTCCAGCTCGGACGCCGTATTGACCATGTAGCCCATGTCGCGGGCGCGGGCGAGCTGACGCTTTAGAATGCCGCGCGGGGAATGCGGCGCGTCGACGCCGTGATGATCCTGCACATCGCCCATCACCAGGGCCGTACCCTCCAGCCAGGGGATACGGCGCAGGGTCGACATATCGCATTTCACCGTGAAGTCGCCATAGCCCTTGTCCCACGAGGCGGCCTTGTATCCGGGCACCGGTTCCATGGCGATGTCGACGGCCAGCAGATAGTTGCAGGCATGCATCTCGTCCTTAACGGAATCGAGGAAGAAATGCCCGGTGATACGCTTGCCGATGATGCGGCCCTGCAAATCGGGGAACACGACGAGGACGGTATCGATTTCGCCCGCGCCAATCATTTTCGTCAGTGTCGGAAGATCCAGCATTCCACGCAATGCCATGGTTGTTAACTCCGTTGGGGTTATTATGTTCCGTAACCCGGCCAAAAAGCCGGGGCGCGATATCGGGGGAATGGTGGCCAGTATTATGTCTGGACGAGCATCCCGTTATCGACGAAAAGCGTTTCACCATTTACGAAGCTCGATTCCTTGCTGGCCAGGAACAGCGCCGCGTTGGCGACTTCTTCCGGCTCGCAGATGCGGCCCTGCAAACGACAGATATCCTCTTCGGTCACATTCACACCGTATCCCTGCAATTCCTTCAGCTCCCGTATCCCATGAGCAGTCCGGATGAATCCGGGGCAGACCGCGTTACAGCGGATTCCCTTTTCCCGATATTCCGTGGCGATAGCGCGGGTGAACATGTGGCAGGCGCCCTTGCTGGTGCAATAAAGCACCTCCATCGGCGTGCCCGCCACGGCGGATATGGACGAGGTGTTCACGATGGCGCCGCTGCCATGGTTCAGCATCGAGGGCAGAACGGCGCGGGTCATCAGGAACATGGACTTCACGTTGACATTCATCATCCAGTCCCATTCGCTCTCGGTGGTCTCGAGGAAAGGCTTGATGATTACTGTTCCAGCGTGATTGAAAAGAACATCGACATGGTTGTCGAAGGTCTTGTTGATGGTCTTGACCGCAGCCTCGACCGCATCGGCGCTCGACACGTCGGCCTCGACGAAGAAGGCGCGCCCGCCACCCTGGCAAATCTTGTCCGCGAGTTCCCGCCCGGCATCGACCTGGATATCCACGATCGCCACATGGGCACCCTCGCGCGCA
>JAOUMF010000030.1 GCA_029881615.1 Alphaproteobacteria bacterium
ACGAGCAATGGGATGAAACCATTGCGGTGAACCTGACCGCGGCCTTCCGCATGAGTCGCGCCGCCATAGCCGCGATGCGCAAGCAGGGCGGCGGAGCGATCGTCAACATCGCGTCGGACTGGGCGCTGGTGGGCGGCCGGCGCGCGGTCGCCTATTGCGCTTCGAAAGGCGGGTTGTTGATGATGACCAAGGCGATGGCGCTGGACCACGCGAAAGAGAATATCCGCGTCAACGCGGTCTGTCCGACCGAAATCATGACCCCCATGCTGACCGGCGAATTCCGCGCCGCCGGCATAACCGACGAGGAAGGCCTGGACGCCGTGGCCAGGGCCATCCCCATGGGCCGCGTCGGCACCCCCGAGGAAGTCGCCCGGGCGGTGCTGTTCCTGGCGTCGGAGCAGGCCAGCTTCCTGACCGGCGTGGGCTTGCCGGTGGATGGCGGGGTTACGGCGGCGTAAGATTGGAACGGAAGAATTCATGCCGGTTTGACTACCGTTTTGTCGCTGCGCCACCACGCCGCATTTCATTTCCGTTGATAATAAGTTAACCAGAAATGATTAAAAGTTATTGTGACCATGGCAATAACCGAACCAATAACATTGAGGTTGCAAATTCGAGGCTCTAGGCGACCGCTTGGCACCGGCCCGATCCCGTGCCCCCGCGTCCATGCAGAGACCAAGGAATTGTTGATTGGGGAAGGGGTTAACCAAAAAACATGAATTTCATTAAAAATTTCATTAAAAACATGAAAATGAAAACCGCCGGCACAGTGATGTCGCTAGCATTGTTGGGCGCGGCGATCTGCATCCTGGCGATCTCGTTTCATGTGGTGGGCGGCATCGCCGACATCGGAACCGCCTGGGACCGTTATTACGCGGCCACCGCCGATCAGGCCAGCGCCGGACGCAGCGCGGCCGACGAGGTCCATGCGGCGATCGAGGAAGTCCGTACCTTTGCCTTGCAGTCCTCGCTGGCGGTGGCGGCGGTGCTGTTCTTCGTCATCGTCAGCTTCCTGTGGGGCAACCGGAAATGGCTGGTTGCGCCAATGCTGGCCCTGTCTGATGCCATGCGCCTGCTGGCGGAAGGAGCCGGGGACACCAACGTTCCGGGGACCGACCGGGTGGACGAACTCGGCGATATGGCCCGTGCCGTGCTGGTCTTCAAGGATGGCATGTTGCACAGGCGCGAACTTCAGGAATCGCAGGAAAAAGAGCAGAAAGCCAAGGAGCAGCGCTCACAGAATATAGACATGCTGGTGCGCAAATTCGACGCGAACGTGACCGATGTGCTGCAAACGGTGACCTCGGCCGCTTCGGATCTCGCCGACACGGCGCAGGCAATGTCGGCGACCGCCGAGCAGGCGGGAACGCAGGCCGCGTCGGCGGCGGCGGCTTCAAACCAGACGACAACGAATGTGGAAACCGTCGCCATGGCGGCCGAAGAACTTACCGCCTCGATCGAGGAGATCGGACGGCAGGTCATTCAGGCGGCGAAAATCGCCGGAAACGCTGTCCATGAGGCCGAGGCCACCAGTTCCATGGTGAGTGGCCTGGCCGGTTCGGCACAAAAAATCGGCGATGTGGTCAGTCTGATCAACGAAATTGCCGGCCAGACCAACCTGCTGGCGCTGAACGCGACGATTGAAGCCGCGCGCGCGGGCGAAGCGGGCAAGGGATTCGCGGTCGTCGCCAACGAGGTCAAAAATCTGGCCAACCAGACGGCAAAAGCCACCGAGGATATTTCAACGCAGGTCGCCACCGTACAGCAGGAAACCCAGGACGCGGTTGGCGCCATCAAGCGAATTCTCGGCATTATCAGCGAGATCAGCGATATCTCGACGACGATCGCATCCGCCGTCGAGGAACAGGGCGCCTCAACCCAGGAAATCGCACGCAGCATCCAGCAGGCGGCTCAGGGCACGCAAGAGGTCAACCATAACATCGTCGGCGTAACGGATGCCGCGGTCGAAGCCGGAACGGTATCGCGTCAAGTGCTGCAATCCGGTGGCCAGCTATACCAGCAAGCCGAAATCCTGCGCCGCGAGGTGGACAACTTCCTGTCGGGCGTAAAACAGGCTTGATCCTGCTTATCTAAAGTAAAGTTCGAGGGCGCGCCCGGACCGATGTATCGCCGCCCGCCGGCATCCTGGGTATCATCCTCCAAGCCCCGCGAACAAGCGGCGGCGCCCCGTACCACCCCCAGGAACCGGGGCCGGCCCCGTTAATCCCATGTTCAGAAAACTACTGTTAGCATACCTATAAGAGCCTGCGCCTGGAACCTTCCGGGGGTGGCTCGGCTTTCCTTGCAGGATCAGGACAAAGGATCCCCTTATGATTAGTTTTCGTTGCGCCGGCGGCGTCGCCGGAGTTGTTCTTGCCATTGTATCCTGTTCGACCGCCAGCCAGGCGGAGCCCGCAGAGCGCTTTGCCGAGGTCGAGGCCTGGGAAGGGGAAATAACCTTTTCCGGGGAGCGGGAACAGGATGCCGACGGGATTGTGATGACGACCAGCTACAAAGGCCGAATCCAGGTTCAACTCGACGACAGCGATGTCGGCAATAAACGCTTGAAATGGTCCGCCCGTGCGAAAATCGAGGCCGAAGGACAAGAAAGCATGCGCGGCGAGACCGAGGCCGGGAAAGTCGATGCGGCGGGAAGCGGCTCGGGCAGCGGGGAAACGCCGGTTTCCCTTACGATCAGGCCCAATGAGGGAAATTTCGAAGTCTGGTTCCAGGGGTTCAGCTTCGGTTTCCCGGTGAACGGCACCATGACCGACTATAACTATGACCCGCCCGAGTCCGGCCCGATCCAGACAGATGCCGCCATCACGATCCGCGGCGTGAAGACCGGACCACAGCCCTTGCCGGAGGACGGTCTTGCCCTGTCCTATGCCGGACCCGCCGGAAACTCCGAAAACATCAAGCTGAATGTAGCCCTGTGGCCGGCTGGGCAGAAGCCGCAGCGGGGCCCTGATATCGCGCTGGATGCGCCGCCATGCAGTTGCAAGACCCTGGCGAAGGACGAAGCCGCGTCCTTGCAGGTCGTCGTGTCCGCCACGGCCGGCGGAGAGGGCGCGGATGGCAAGTTCCTGGCCTTCGACATCCAGTACGAAGGCGTCAAGCCCGGAATCGTCAGGCAGACACTGGGCGCAAGCGCGGAAATTGAATTCGATGCCAACGAAAAGACGGCACCAGTGACGGTACGGGCCGTATATCGCAGGAAAGACGGTAAGCTTCACTATTCCGAGCCCAGGCGCATCCGTTTCTGTTTCCTGCGCGAAATCGAACTGATCGACAGTCCGCATAACGAAACGGATTACAGTTTCAACGGTACTGGAAAACTGACGGTCAATGCCAATGCCGAATTATGGCTTGACGGGCGCAGGGGCGAATTCGCGGATATCGAGTGGGATATGGACGAAATCGGGGAATCGGCGCTCGATAAGCAGCCGGGCCTTGCCTATACCGCCGTCCGTTTTGAATTCGATGGCCTGCCGCTGGGCAACAGCGATTTCGGCGAAAAGAAAATCACGGCGAAGCCCACGGATGCCGAATGCGAATGCCTGCAAGAGAAAGACGTGCGCGTGTTCTTCCCGCCGGCTGCGAAAAACCATCCGGGCAAGGGTGTGGGGGTGACGCCGAACTGGTTCTATTACTGGGCGCAGACCCCGGCGATGTTCGGGATCGACCCGATTTATGCCCCGGGCAGGCGATCCTGCGGCGGCGGGGCCATCGTGGGCCAGTATGTCTATGCCGACGACGCACTCTATCTCACCGACACCGTCCTCACCGGATCCTGCGCGGCGCCAGCGACCGGCAAGGCGGCGAAGGGTTTTGACTGCTATGCCCAGACCCTGCGGCATGAAAACGTGCACAGGGCAGAGTTCAATGCCTGGTATAACCGGATCGGAACGCATCCGGGCCCCATTTCCTGCATGAGCGAATATGGCGACGACCAGAGTATCGCCACGGCCTTTGTAAATCTGGGCAAGTGGAAGACGATCGACGCCGACCGCGACCTTGTCCCCGATATCGTGGAAAAAGAATTGTCCGTGATCGGATGCGATCCGGACCAATTCAGGTCCTGCAGTACCCTGCCGAAGCATCTGAACGTCGGAGACGTCGAAATGAACGCCTATAATGTGGGCTGGGCCGCCTGGCCCGTATGCAAGAACGCGCAAGAAGACTGGTCCAAAGACGGCAAGCAGTGGACCAAGGAATGCGGGTGAGGCGCAAGAAACCCTAAAGCTCCCGCCCCTCGAAGCCGTGCTCGCCGGCGCGGGTTTCTACCTCGACGACCCAGAGGTCGCGGTCGCGGGCGGTCTGGCGGGCTATGTAGTCGTCGGCCTCGGCCTCCGGCACCAGTTCGCCCTTCAGGGCGGGCATCCAGGACAGTACGCCGTCCAGGTCGCGGGTCTGGGTCAGCACCCGGCAGCCCAGATCAAGCCGGTTGACCTTCAGAATCACCATGCCGCCATGGGGGTCGCCGCGCCGCGCCACCACGGCCGGCACCCCCTGCGCCGACAGCCGCCGCAGATGCGCCTTGACCCATAATTCGGTAGGGATGCGGCTATCGTCCAATGCCCTGCTCCGCTTGGCTCATTTGCCGCCCTTTGGCGATCGAAACCGCACTAAATACCAGCCGCGGCGACATCCCCGTCACCGGCCACGCCGCGCACCCGCCGTTCGTCGCGCGGGGTACGGGTGAACATGTCGCGGTAGCATTTCGAGAAATGCGAGGCCGAGGTGAATCCGCAGGCGAAGGCGATCTCGGTCACCGGCATGGTTGACTGGGTCAGCAGCAGCCGCGCGCGTTCCAGCCGAAGCCGCAGGTAATAGCGCGCCGGGCTGGTGTTCAGGTAACGACGGAACAGGCGTTCCAGCTGACGACGGGAAAGGCCGACCCGCGCGGCGATTTCCTCGCGGGTCAGCGCCTCTTCCACGTTGCGTTCCATCTCGGCGATCGCCTGGATCAGCCTGGGGTGGCTGATGCGTAGGCGGGCCTGCAACGGTAGACGCTGATTATCATGCCCCTCGCGGATTCGCTCATGCATGAACAGTTCGCTAACCGTGGCGGCGACCTCATCCCCATGCCGCCTGGCAATTTCATTGAGGATCATATCGCTGGCCGCCACACCGCCGGCACAGGTGAAACGATCCCGGTCGACCTCGAACAATTCTGGCTGAATATCGAGGTCTGGGAACGCCTCGCGAAAACTTTCCAGATTTTCCCAGTGAATTGTACAACGATAACCGCTCAACAAGCCGGCATGGGCCAGAACATGGGCGCCGGTGCAGACCGCGCCCACATGCGCGCCTTCGCGCGCCCAGCGCCTGAGCCAGCCGAACACCACATTGTCCTGAAAGAGCTGTGCATCGATACCGCTGCAAACCACCACATTATCCAGACGCGAGGTATCGGCAATCCCGCGGTCGGCGATGACCCGGACACCATTCGAGGCGGCAACCGGTTCGCCATCGCGACTGAGTATCTCCCACTCGTAAAGTGTGCGGCCCGTTGAATAATTGGCCAGCCGCATGGGTTCGATCAAGGCCGTAAAGGCCGACATCGAAAAATTGGGAATCATCAGAAACGAAACCCGGTCCGGCTTGTCGCCGCTAACTTTCCTGAACATGGCAGTCCGCCGATTAAAGGTACTGATCCCCCTTTGGCCCCGTTAACGGATTTTGTCAATGACGACATGCATGGCAACCAAACATGTCGCGAATAAAAAAAGGGGGGCCGAAGAGCCCCCCTTGAATTGCGGTTCGCCCAAAGGAAATCAACCGACCCTGATTTCCTGCAGAAAACGGTCGACCTCGCTGCGCAAACCTTCGGCCTGACGAGCCATTTCCTGCGATGCATTCAGCACCTGTCCGGCCGCCGAACCGGTCTCATCGGCGGCCTTACGGACATTTTCGATATTCACATTGACGTCCTGCGTTCCCTTGGCCGCCTGCTGAACATTCCGCGCGATCTCCTGCGTTGAAACGCCCTGCTCCTCGACGGCGGAAGATATCGTGGTAGCGATATCATTGACCTCGGCAATGATAGTGCGAATCCTGCCAATCGCGCCAACGGCACTAGCGGTCTCTTCCTGAACGGCGCCAATCTGTGCCGAAATTTCCTCAGTCGCCTTGGCTGTCTGGTTGGCCAGATTCTTGACCTCTTGCGCCACGACGGCAAAGCCCTTGCCGGCCTCGCCCGCTCGCGCGGCCTCGATAGTGGCGTTCAAGGCAAGAAGGTTGGTCTGGCCGGCGATATCGTTGATCAGCGTTACGACCTCGCCAATCCTGGCCGCGGCCTCCGACAGTCCCTTGACGGTATCGTTGGTGGCCTCGGTCTCGTCGACCGCGTTCTGGGCAATTCTGGCCGACTGCAAGACCTGTCGGCCGATTTCGGCGATCGACGCGCTGAGTTGTTCCGCGGTGGCGGCGACCGTTTGCACATTGGCCGTCGCCTGATCGGAAGCACTCGCCACGCTGGCGGACTGGCGGCTGGTTTCCTCGGCTGTCGAGGACATTTGCTGGGCGGTCGCCTGCATCTCGGTTGCCGAGGACGATACGCCATCCACGACTTCCTTGACCTGACGTTCGAAACGGTCCGCCATCACCATCACGGTCTGGCGCTTTTCCTCTTCGATACGTTGATGCGTCTCGGCCTGCTCATGCTCCAGTCGCAACTTATCGATGGCGTTGTCCTTGAAGACCTGAACCGCCCGGGCCATACCGCCGATTTCGTCACGCCGATGCCGATCGGGTACAACAGCGTCGATGTCGCCCTCGGCAAGACTGGCCATGGCACTGGTCATCACGCGGACCGGACGGGTAACCGTTTGGCCGAGCGCTATTACAAGCGTAAGTATCAGGCCAATCACAACAACAATGCCGGCTATAATTTGCCAGCCGATCGCACTCTTTACTTTTTCGTCCAGCTTTTCCTGGCTCCAGGCAATCGCCATGGTGCCAATTCGGGTTTTTTCCTTGCCTGACGTTACCGGCGTGACAATGACAAGATGACTGTCAAAGTTGGTCGGTACAGTATCGCCGGCATCCAGCCTGCCGCTCCACTGCGCAGGAACATCCTTCAGATCGCGGGACTGCCATTTTCCCGACTTATAGGAAGTCAGCATCTCGCCCGTATTGTCCCATACCGCAATATTGGCAATGGTTGAGTCCGCGTCAGCCACCAGTTCGGCGTACGCCTCCTCAATGCGGTCGGTTTTTTTCCATTTGACCCCGCCAGCCACGCCGCTAGCCAGCATTTTCGCGATCGTAACGCCGCTTTCCTCCGACATCATGCGAAAATCGTCTTCCTGGACATTGGCGCTGAGCCAGGTCATCCCACCAATGCCGACACTCACCGCCACCGCGACAATGCCCGCGATTTTTCGACCGATCGTCATGAAACCCAGCTTCGCCAGGTCGCTGTTCAACCCTCCCGACACGGCGGATTTGCCCGCATTACCAGTCGGTATCGTGTTCATGCCGAACACTCCTTCTATTCAAGACTATCTTTCACGCGGATAAATGCTGTTCATAATTGCCGGCAAATCCTAATTCGCCAGCAATTCAACATTGACGCCGACCGTAATCGCGCCAATCGCATCGCCGCTTTCGGGATCGATAATCGAAATACTGACCTGCGCCTGATAGGTCTGGGTCGACTCGTCGAATTCAACTTCATCGATAAACATGCCGTCGGGGCCGGCCAGGAAGGTCTTCTGCCATTTGGCTTCGTCGCCCTGCCAGTAATCGGAAGTTACGTCGCTCTGCGCGACATTAAGTCCCTTGTTGTCCATCACGAAAATTTCCGTAAACAGACCTTCCCCGCCATTCCTGTATTCGACGAGCTTTTTCGAGGCCGGCCGTCCGAGCAATTCATTGATCATGGGCTTCGAACTGGCACCGGTTTGCGCGCGCCATTTCTTGTCCAACGCATCAATATCGGCCTGGGAGAGGCCAGCATGCTTGTCGTTTTGGGCCTTCACCGCGGCAACAATAGTGGAATTGGTGGTCCAGCCCTTGATCTGCTGGTTGACCAGTTCGCGGACTGGTCCCTCATGCTCGCCAGCCGCATAGGCCGCGGGCGCCAGAAATACAAAGGCCAGAGCTGCAATAACGATCTTTTTCATGGGTCACTTCCTCACTTGCGATGTCGAGCGTCGCGCTCGTATGTTTAACCGTGACGCGGTCAGTTTCCCGGCTTGAATATTTTTTTCCCGGGCGCATGAACTGATCAACCATGCGGACCTTGACAACCTTAGTTAAATGGAAAACCCGCTAACAACAGGTTAATTTCACGCTTTTGTTCCATTAATTCTCATCATTTTTCATTAAATCATCGAATCGGGCTGGCGGCTTTATCAAAACCGTCTTTGCAATTGACGGTTGCCGTAATTTTGCGCGGCCCACTCCCAGATGATCCCGGCGCGACTTTCCCTTTGCCCAATCCCGGCACGGTGGCCCGGGCGATCCAACGCCAAAGCGATCTCGAATTCGACACGTCGCCGGATCGGGATTTCCTGTCGCCCACAGGCTTGATAGTCTTGCCCGCCGGCCCTACGGATTGGCCAACTCGGCTTGCGCCCGCGCGGCCCCTGCCGCATTGTTGTGGCGCAGCTGGAAGGGAGACCTGTCAATGGCGAAATATTCGGTTTTCAGCCTGGCGCGCAATGCGCTGAGCTATCATGAAAATTGGCAGCGCGCCTGGCGCAGCCCCGCGCCGAAACCGGAATACGATATTCTGGTGATCGGTGGCGGTGGGCACGGCCTTGCAACGGCCCATTATCTGGCGAAGGAACACGGCATCAACAATGTCGCCGTGATCGAGAAAGGCTGGCTGGGTGGCGGCAATACCGGGCGCAACACCACGATCGTGCGGTCCAACTATCTGTGGGACGAAAGCGCCGCCATTTACGAACATTCGCTGAAATTATGGGAAGGCCTGTCGCAGGATCTGAATTTCAATGTAATGTTCAGCCAGCGCGGCGTGATGAACCTGGCGCATAACCTGCATGACTGGCGCGAACTGAACCGTCGCGTCCATGCAAACCGGCTGCACGGTATCGATTCGGAAATCCTCACCGCCGCCCAGGTAAAGGCCGAGGCACCGATCTTCAACGTTTCGCCGAACTCGCGCTATCCCATCATGGGCGCCTCGATACAACGGCGCGGCGGCACCGCGCGCCACGACGCCGTGGCCTGGGGATATGCCCGCGCCGCCGACCAGCGTGGCGTCGATATCATCCAGAATTGCGAAGTCACCGGTTTCGTCATCAACAACGGCAAGATCGAAGGCGTCGAGACCACGCGCGGCCGGATCAACGCGAAACGAGTGGGCGTCGCGGTCGCGGGAAATTCCTCGGTGCTGGCCGATATGGCCGGGTTCCGCATGCCGGTGGAAAGCAATCCGCTGCAGGCGCTGGTATCCGATCCCATCAAGCCGGTGCTGGATTGCGTCGTGATGTCCAGTGCCGTGCATGTTTATGTCAGCCAGTCCGACAAGGGCGAGTTTGTTATTGGCGCGGGATCGGACCTGCATGTCTCATACTCGCAGCGCGGCAGTTTCGATATCATCGAAGGCATTATGGGCGCGCTGTGCGAACTGGTACCCATGGTCTCGCGAATGAAGATGATGCGCCAATGGGGCGGCATCGTCGACGTGACACCGGATCGCAGCCCGATCATCGGCAAGACGCCGGTGGAAGGCCTGTTCATCAATTGCGGCTGGGGCACCGGCGGCTTCAAGGGGACGCCAGGGTCGGGACACGCCTTCGCGGCAACGCTGGCCGCCGGAGAGCCGAACGACAAGGCCGGCCCGTTCTCACTGGACCGGTTCCGCACCGGTTTCCTGATCGACGAAGCCGGCGCCGCCGCCGTCGCGCATTAAGGGGGAGACTGACAAATGTTCCTGATCGATTGCCCTTATTGCGGAACCCGGCAGCAAACCGAGTTCCACTGCCATGGCGAAGCCCATATCGCGCGGCCAAAAGACCCCGATGCAGTCTCGGACGCGGAATGGGCGGATTATATGTTCAATCGCTCCAACACGAAGGGCGTGTTTTACGAACGCTGGGTCCATAACCATGGCTGCCGCCGCTGGTTCAACGTCGCGCGCGACACGGTCAGCGACCGGATTCTCGCGGTCTATCGCATGGGCGAACAGCCCCCGAAGGTGAAGTCATGACCCAGAAATTTCGCTTGGCCGAAGGCGGCCGCATCAACCGCGACCGCCCCGTGCGATTCAATTTCGATGGAATAACATGGCAAGGTTACGAGGGTGACACGCTGGCGTCCGCGCTGCTGGCGAACGGCGCGCATCTGGTCGGGCGCAGCTTCAAATATCACCGTCCGCGCGGCATCCTGTCCGCCGGCGCGGAAGAACCCAACGCGCTGGTGCAGCTGCGCGAAGGCGCCCGTACGGAACCCAACATGCGCGCCCCGCAGGTGGAGCTTTTCGACGGGCTGACAGCCGAAAGCCAGAACCGTTGGCCTTCCCTGGAATTCGACGTCTGGGCGATCAACAGCCTGTTCTCGCGGTTTTTGCCATCGGGCTTCTACTACAAGACCTTCATGTGGCCCGCGAGCTTCTGGATGTTCTACGAGAAGTTCATCCGCGCCGCCACCGGACTGGGCAAGGGACCGACTGAGGCGGATCCGGATCGCTACGAACAACGTCATCAATGGTGCGATGTACTGATAGCGGGCGGCGGACCGGCCGGGTTGATGGCGGCGCTGGCCGCGGGAAGAT
>JAOUMF010000512.1 GCA_029881615.1 Alphaproteobacteria bacterium
GATTCGGCGAACCGAGATCGCAGACAAAGCCGACCGCATAATCGGACAGTTCCTCGTTACCCCAGTTGGCGATGGTCGGCTTGGTGAAGGCCTGATTGGCATAAGCGGCCGCGGTTTCGTATTTGGCTCCGCGCACGATAATGCCGGCATCGGTCTCCCTGACCACATGCAACAGCATATCCGGATCCTGGTCCTGCGGGCGCTTGGACCGGTCGCCCTTGGGATCGGTATTGGCCGAAACATGAAACGGATCCTGAAGAATGACCTTGTCGATATGGTTCTTGATATTTGTCGAGAATTGCGGATCGACCTCGTTCAGAACCTCATACCCATCATGCAGCGACCACATCTCGCCCACGGTCTCATCGCCGACGCGGGTAACGACGCCGCCAATATCGTCCAGCACGGCATCGGTCGCGGCGCGCTTGTCCCACCAGTCCTGCTGGCTGTGGGGCAGTTTCAGGCCAACCGCGAAATCCTCGCCGCCCTCGCTATAGGTCATCACGTCGCGCGTCGCCGCATCATGCTGCATGTCGTAAATGCGCGCCCGGATATCGACCAGCGGCTTGAATGCCGGATGGCTGGTGACATCCTTGACCTTTTCGCCATTGATCCAGATATCGCGATTATCGCGGATGGAATCTTTGTATTGTTCGCCCGTTCGGATCATGATTTTCCCTTTATCCCCGCCATTTATTTGCCCTCGGCCCGACTATAAGCCACCTGATGCGAAGCGTCGCAAGCATTCTGTTCCGCCCGGCGGTCCGGCTGGACTATAATCCATCGCCATGATCGAGAACTCCACCGGGACCATCGCGCGATTCGCGCCCAGCCCTTCCGGACGGCTGCATCTGGGCCACGCCTACAGCGCGCTGTTCACGAAGCGGGCGGCGGCGGGCGGGCGGTTCCTGCTGCGCATCGAAGATATCGATCTGGCGCGCTGCCGGCCGGAATTCGAGGAAGGGATTTACGAGGATCTCGCCTGGCTGGGCCTGAAATGGGAAACCCCGGCACGCCGCCAGTCGGACCATTTCGACGATTATCACGCTGCGTTACGGAAACTGGACGAGAATGGGCTGATATATCCCTGTTTTTGCACCCGCAAGGATATCCAGCGCGAGATCGGGCAGGCCGGGCGGGCGCCGCATGGGCCCGATGGCATTCTTTACCCGGGAACCTGCCGCGCCCTTTCACCGGAAGATCGCGCGGCGCTGGCGGCGGCTGGCGAACCCCACGCGCTGCGGCTGGATATGCGAAAAGCGGTCGATGCCGCCGGCCCCTTGACGTTCGATGATCGCGAGCGCGGGCGAATGATAGTGGACGGACCAGGTTGTGGCGACGTGGTGCTGGCCCGCAAGGACGTTCCAACCAGCTATCACCTGGCGGTCACCGTGGATGATGCGATCCAGGGCGTGACCCTGGTAACACGGGGCGAGGACCTGCTGCATGCCACCCACATCCACCGCATCCTGCAAGCTTTGCTGGGCCTGCCGGAACCGGAATACTGGCATCATGGGTTGCTGACCGGCGAAGATGGCAAACGCTACGCCAAGCGCGACAAGAGCCTGACCATCCAGGCCCTGCGCGAGGCGGGGCGCGGACCGGCGGAGGTCAGGAAACTGGCGGGGTTCGCCGATTGATGGAGTGGTTATACGGAAATTGATGCAGCGGAATTCAACCTAGGCCCGCTTTTCCTCAAGCCCGCATTCCGGATCGAAACGCCGCCGCTCCACCTCGGGTAGCTTGCGTCCATATATATGGAGCGACAGTCCCATGCCCGAGCCGAAGTTTTCAAGGGCATGTATCTCGTTAGGCATTACCGCCGCAGCCTGGCCCGGACGCAAGACGAAATCACATCCCTTTTCTATCCTGACATGGCCGGAACTCGACCCGCCCTCAACCGCCGTCCAGCAGGTGTGGCGCATGGTTCCGATGACGGATGAAACGATTTCCCACGTGTTGTGATCATGCGGCGCAATGTAACTGCCGGGCGACCAGGCGGCGGTGCATATGGTCAGGCCGTTTTCTGGCTCTTCATACAGAATGTTCGCACCCAAATATTGCTTGCCGTCGCTTCTGAAACGGCGTTCCTGCAACCAGCTATCGGGTTTTTGTGACACCCATTCGACCAGGGGCCGGGCCTGTTCGAGAATTTCCCATTCACTTTCCGCATCCTCGATTATTACCCGAAGATCCGCAATCAGTTCGGAGATTCCGTAGTCGAAACCTTCCATAATCCCCCCCGATCGTAAGACAACATATAAAAGAATTACAGGCCTCGCACTCTCGTTTCGAGAGCTGTTGTATACGCTTTAGCACCAAGATCGCCCATTGTATACATTCTTTTGTAATACTAATATAGCCGTATAGGGGTATGTGCGGATCTATCCGCCCGGATAGGGCCGGGTATTCGGATGATCTGACGGATGGCGACTGCCTACGGCCGCTGTTTCAACCCCAGGCAGAGCGCCATGTAATCGAACTCGGTGTCGGCATCGATCAGGCTATGGCGGATCAGGAAGTCGATAATGACGAGATTGCAGTTAAACTTGAACGCGAAACTTTGTCGCACGGTTTCCATCACCCGTTCAATGGGCCAAAGTTCGAAACTTTCCACCTCGCCATCGGTATTGCGCGGTGTGAAATCAGCGGGCAATACCAGATCGTAGCTGAATTGCTGATCGGGCTTTACCCCACCCGCGAACTGGTGGCAGTAGGAAATCACGCCCGCGGCCCGCGACTTTGT
This sequence comes from Alphaproteobacteria bacterium, assembly GCA_029881615.1. Taxonomy (GTDB): domain Bacteria; phylum Pseudomonadota; class Alphaproteobacteria; order UBA8366; family JADFVY01; genus JADFVY01. Next base: position 2,747 of record JAOUMF010000512.1, read on the forward strand.
GGCGATTTCAACGGGGATATCGGCTTCCTCGGCGCATTCCTTGATAATGTTTTCCATCAAGCCCAGGCCG
>JAOUMF010000514.1 GCA_029881615.1 Alphaproteobacteria bacterium
CATGGTGACGTTGAACAGCTTCTACACCACGCCGTTGCGGCAACCGAAGCTTGGCGTCGATCCGTTGACTTTCGCGCCGATCGCGCGGATGGCGGAAGATACTTTCCTGCTTTGGGTTCACAAGGACTCGGGCATCACCGACGTTGACGGGTTCGTCAAGGCGGCGAAAGCCAAGGGCAAGGACTGGATCATGGCCGGCACCGGCAAGTCGTCGGAAGATAATCTGCTGACCGAATTCCTGAATGCAGCCTATGGCTTGGATATCAAGTACGTACCGTACAAGGGCGGTGGCGACGTGGCCAAGCAGCTTGCGGGGCAGCATGCCAATTCGACAGTTAACAACCCGTCGGAAGCCGAAGGCTTCTACAAGGCCGGCACGGTTATTCCCGTGGCTGCTTTCACCGACGATCGTCTGCCGATGTTCCCCGATGCTCCGACCTTCAAGGAGCTAGGGCAGGACTTTGAATACTATATGCAGCGTAGCGTCGTCGGCGCGCCGAAGATGTCGGCGGAAGCGCAGGCTTATTATCAGGACCTGTTCAAGCGTGTCTTCGAATCCGCTGAATGGCAGAAATACCGCAAGGACAAGAGCCTTCGGGGCGACCTGATCAGTGGCGATGCGATGCGCGCCTACTGGCAGGAAAATAACGAACGGCATCGTGCGATGCTGGTCAAGATGGGCGCCATCAACGGCTAACATCTTAAGTTACAACTAAAATACGACCATACAGATAGATTCGAGGGGGTTGATTGTGAGACGTGCGGAGTTGGTAACAGCGCTACTTATGGCGATCCTCTCGATCTATCTAATGGTTAAAAGTGCGGAGCTTCCGATCGGCTGGGTGCCGGACGAGGGGCCTGGCGGAGGCGTTTTCCCGTTCTGGCTGTCGGCGATCATGCTGCTCAGCTGTCTGTGGATACTGTTTAACTGGTATCGCAAAACAACCCCGCCCTCGCAGTCGAGCGAGCCATTCATGGACGCTTATGCGCTGCGGTCTTTTGTTCTGGCGGGCGGTGGCGTTACAGCGATGATCGGGTTGGTCCATGTTGTTGGAATTTATGGATCGGTTCCACTTTTCCTCATTTATTACATAAGGTTTCTGGGACGTCATAGTTGGGGCACGGCGGTAACCATTGCCGTTGGCTCGACGGTGGTGGCGTTCTTCTTCTTTGATGTGGCGCTGCGGATAGTGCTGCCGAAGGGGTATCTGGAGCCGCTTTTCATCCCGCTTTATTCTATTTTCCTCTGAACGGAAAATACTGGCGCTTCACACCAGATCGTGAAGTCTGAGTCTGGACTCCGGTCTGAAGGTCGAGGGTAGGTTAAGTTATGGAAATTCTCAGTCTTCTGGGTAACGGGTTTCTGGTCGCGTTCGAACCCCTGAATTTGGGGCTAATCATCTTCGGGGTGACGGTCGGCTTGTTTATTGGCGCGATGCCAGGGCTGGGATCGGTCAACGGCGTGGCAATTCTGCTGCCGATGACGTTCCTGGTGCCGCCGGCTTCGGCCATGATCTTTCTGGCGGCTATTTATTACGGCGCCATGTATGGCGGCGCTATCAGTTCGATCATGCTGGGAATTCCGGGGGCATCGACTGCCGTGGCGACGACCTTCGACGGGCGTCCCCTGGCCTTGCAGGGGAAAGCGGATACGGCGCTGGTGGTTGCCGCGTCGGCCTCGTTTATCGGTGGTACGGTTTCAATTCTGTTGTTTACCGGTTTTGCGCCGGCGTTGGCCCATATCGCACTGGATTTCGGCGACCCCGAAATTTTCGCGCTGATGTTGCTGGCCTTTGCCACTTTCGTCGGCCTGAGTGGCGACGATATTCCCAAGACCATATTTTCGATTTGTATCGGCCTGGTTTTCAGCGCGGTCGGCCTTGATATCATGAGCGGCGAGCCGCGCCTGATTTTCGGCGGCGTCGATGGGCCGTTTCCCGGGTTCATGCACGGCATAAACTTCCTGGTGCTTGCCATTGGCGTTTATGGCATCGGCGAGATGCTATGGACTATCGAGGTCACTCGTGGCGATACCCAGATGACGAAAGCGACCATCAGCTTCCGTAGCATCTTTGCCAATATCGGGTTGATGGGGAAAATCTGGAAAAGCTGGACCATTGGTTCCTTCCTGGGTTTCTTCGTTGGCATTCTGCCGGCAGCTGGCGCCACGCCTGGTTCCCTTATGGCCTATGGCGTCACCAAGATGACGGCCAGAAATCCCCGTGATTTCGGCAAGGGCGAGCCGGCTGGCGTGTCTGCGCCGGAATCGGCGAATAACGCGGCTTCCACTGGCTCGATGCTGCCAATGTTGACGCTGGGTATTCCCGGGTCGCCGACCACGGCCATTCTGTTGGGCGGAATGGTGATCTGGGGCCTGGTGCCCGGACCGCGCCTGTTTGTCGACGAGACGGTATTTGTCTGGAGCCTGATCGCCAGCCTCTATGCCGCCAACCTGTTCGCATTCCTCATCAACGTTGCATTTATTCCCGTGTTCCTGTGGATGTTGAAGATGCCCTTCACCATCCTGGCGCCGACGATCTTCGTGCTCAGTCTTATTGGTGGTTATGCGCCGACAGAGGATATGCATGACGTCTGGCTGATGTTGATCTTTGGTGTCGGGGCCTATTTGCTGCGTAAGCTGGATTATCCCTTGGCGCCGGCGGTGTTGGCGATCGTGCTTGGCCCGATTGCCGAGCCGAAGCTGCGGCAATCTTTGTTGATTTCCGGCGGTGATATGACGGTGTTCTTTACGCGGCCGATTGCCGCGCCGATTACCGTTATCGCGATAATCCTGATCTTGTTGCCTCTC
>JAOUMF010000513.1 GCA_029881615.1 Alphaproteobacteria bacterium
CCCAGCCAGACCGCAGCAGTCATCATCAGCAACGCCACCAGCAGGAACATCAGCGTCACAAAGATAATGATCTCCTGACTGGAATCCTTGAGAGTCTGAAATTCGTCAACGGCCTCGCCAGTCTGTTGCGTGTAGCTTAGCACCGTCGGGTCAACGATCCGCCCGACAAACAGATATGCATCGAGGAAATTGTCCAGCCGCACCAGCGCACGCACCCGGTCACCTGTCTCGTTTTGAAAGATCGGCACTTCGCCGCTACGAGCCGCGTCCAGATGGGTTTTATCGATCGGCTCGTTCTCCAGCGCCAGCGTAAAGCCTGACCGCGCCATGACCCGGCCAGTCCCATCGAACACAATCGACTCGCTGAGGCCGCGCAACTGCGCCTGCAGATTTACCGCCTGATGAAGCAGCCGCGGATTACTCTCGAGCAGCGGTCCGTCACGATTCAGGTCGCGCGCAATACGAAGCGCGTCAATTTTGATATTTTCCTGATGTTCGGCCAAATATCCGTCGGCAACCGCCTTCGCGGTCTCGACCAGATTGATTATCCGATCGCCAAACCAGGACTGCATGCCGTTAACGAAAAACAGAATCGAGAACAAAAGGACGAGAATGGTCGGTGTAATCGCCATCAATCCGAACAATACGCTCAGGCGGATATGTAGCCGCGACCCCGCCGACCCCCTGCGCCGGGCCAGGCCCAGCTTGACAATGCGGCGGACGACGACAAAGGCGAGCCCCAGTAACAGAACCAGATCGGCATAGAGCAGCAAATTCAGGCTTCGCTGGTTGGCACCCAGCGGCCCGGCGTCGGTCAGGGCAAAATAAGTGGCGGCGGCGGATGCAACGGCCAGCACCGGCAAGGCAATTCCGAAAATCCGCCCCAGTCGCAGTCGATTGTACAACCGCCCCATACGGAGCAGCCACTGGCCACGATCAGCGTTGGCATCCTTTTCCGTCATCTGGCGTCCATCCGTATCACTGGCTGTATTTTACGCCCCGGATGACCTGGATGTCCAATTCACGAATCTTTTTCCGTAATGTGTTGCGATTAAGCCCCAGCAACTGTGCCGCCTTTATCTGATTACCGCCGGTCGCGGTCAGCGACAGTTCGATCAACGGCTTCTCGACCTCGCGCAATATCCTGTCATACAGGCCCGCCGAAGGCAGGTCGTTGCGGTGAGCATCGAAATAATTCCGCAAATGGCGCTCCACCAGGCCGGCCAAGCCGTCGTGAGTAATCTCCACACTGGGCTGCACGGCCGTCGCGCTTGGGCTTTCCGCCAATTCCGCCTCGACCACATCCACGCCGATCGTCTCGTGCGAATACAGGGCCGCCAACCGGCGAACGAGATTTTCAAGTTCCCGCACATTACCAGGCCATTTATAGGATTGCAGGCGGGCCATTGCCGCGGGCTCCAGGTTTTTCGCCGGCAAGCCCTCGGCCGCAAGACTGGACTGAAAATGCCGCACCAGTTCGGGGATATCCTCGGTGCGTTCACGTAAGGGCGGAATACGAATCGGCACCACATTGAGACGGAAATAGAGATCCTCGCGAAACAGACCATGCGATACCAGTTGGCGCAAATCGCGATGGGTCGCCGCGATGATACGCACATTGGATCGAATCGCGGTCCGTCCGCCCACCAAAGTATATTCGCCTTCCTGCAATACCCGAAGAAGCCTCGTTTGCGCTTCCAGCGGCATATCGCCAATCTCGTCCAGGAACAAGGTGCCGCCGTCGGCCTGTTCGAACCGGCCTGGCGCGCGCGAGGTCGCCCCTGTGAAGGCGCCCTTCTCATGTCCGAACAGCTCGCTTTCGATAAGCTCACGCGGAATCGCCGCCATATTGACGGCAACAAACTGTCCGTTCCGGCGCTTGCCGTAATCATGCAGGGCGCGGGCGATCAACTCCTTGCCCGTCCCCGACTCTCCATTGATCAACACGGTCAGATCGGTTGCCATAAGCCGCGCCAGAACACGGTAGATTTCCTGCATTGCCTGGGATCGGCCGATCAGGGGAAGCTTTTCCTCATTGCCACCCGTTCCATGACCTTCGCCAACCGTCTGAAGTTGCGGCGCCGGTTCTGTAAGTGCTCTCTGAACTATCGATATCAACTCTTTGAGATCAAACGGTTTTGGAATATATTCAAACGCTCCGCGCTCGGTCGCCTTGACGGCGGTCAGCAAGGTATTCTGGGCGCTCATGACGATGACCCGTAATTCCGGACGAAGCTTCCGAATCCGTGGCACCAGATCGAGCCCGTTTTCGTCGGGCATCACCACATCGGTAATAACCGCGTCTCCCTCGCCTTCGGAAATCCAGCGCCACAAGGTCGCGGCATTGCCCGTCGCGCGAACCTGATAACCCACCCGGCCCAACGCCTGGGTAAGCACCGTGCGTATCGCCCTGTCATCATCGGCGACAAGAATGGTTGCGTCAGTCATTTTCAATTTCTTTCTCGTGCGAAATCGGCAGCATGATGCGGAAAATCGTACGGCGTGGACGGCTATCCAGATCGATAACGCCACCATGGTCGCCGATCAGCTTGGCCACCAGCGGCAGGCCCAACCCTGTTCCCCCTGGCTTCGTGGACACAAAGGGGTCGAAGATATGGCGCCGCAAATCATCGGGAATACCGGGGCCGTTATCCTGTATGGCGACAACCAACGGCAGTTGCATGGGCATCTCCGCACCCGGCGCCTGCAAACGAACACCATGCTGGTACGCGGTGGAGACAACAATTTCGCCACCCTCTTCCGGAACCGCTTCGGACGCATTCTTTACCAGGTTAAGGAAAACCTGAAT
>JAOUMF010000515.1 GCA_029881615.1 Alphaproteobacteria bacterium
CGCGGGGCAGTCTTCTGGCGTCCGGCGACAAGGCAGCCGGATCCGCGGGTACCCTGGTTACCGACAATGGTGCGGCGCCCTATAATGGCGGGCGGTTGACGAGCGGTGGAACCGGATCGGGCGCTTATCAGGCGGCACAGCCGCTGATGGGTCCTCAGGGGATTCCTATTCGTTACGGCGCGCGAGGCCAGGCCAGTACGGGCGAGGCCGCGCTGACCCAGCGCGTGACGGCCTATTACGGCGTCGAGCCCGACGTCAGGCGCAAGGTGGACGCTGAATCAGGCCAACTCGCGCTTGAGCAAGAAAAGTTCCTGCACCTGGTGCTGTTCTGGAAGGATCCGGAACCGGCGGGAACAGTGCTGAATGCCGATGCGGAAGCCCGCAGATTGCGTGAAAACGAAGCGCTGGGCAAGCCCGTGAATGCCGGGGAGGCCCCGGTTATCGCCCGCAAGAAGAGCGGTATCAGCAGCATGTTCTGATGTTGGGGATGTCGGTAATAATCCTTGGCATGAGCAGGGGCGGTCTTGTGGTTTGCGTCGCGCACCCCATTTCATAACGTCTGGTATATTTTCTTTAACCCACGCGATTCGGGGTTTGCATGGCACTGTCTTTCCTTAAGGATATCCGCACTGTCGCCTTGGCGGCGATCGCTGTTCTTGCTCTGTCGTCTCTGGCGCAGGCCAAGGTTTTCTCGCCCGACAGCTTCATGCTGGATAATGGCATGCAGGTCGTGGTGGTCAGCAATCATCGCGCCCCGGTCATCACTCACATGGTTTGGTACCGGGCCGGCGCGATGGACGAGGCGCCGGGCAGCAGTGGCGCCGCGCATCTGCTGGAACATCTGATGTTCAAGGGCACCGCGGCGAATCCCGATGGCGTGTTTTCGCAGATTGTTGCGCGCAATGGCGGGCAGGAAAACGCCTTCACCAGTCAGGATTTCACCGGATATTTCCAGTCCGTCGCCGCAGACCGGTTGGCGCTGATGATGGAACTGGAAGCCGACCGCATGACCAATCTGATGATGTCGCAAGAGGATATCGATACAGAGCGCGAAGTGGTGCGCGAGGAACGTCGCTCACGCATCGAGAACGTCCCCAGTAGCCGGCTGAACGAACAGGCGACGGCCGCGTTCTTCATGAACCATCCCTATGGAAACCCGGTGATCGGATGGGACCATGAGATCCAGGCGCTGACCCATGACGCGATGATGGATTTCTATCGAACATGGTATGCGCCGAACAATGCAATTCTGGTTGTGGTAGGCGATGTCACGGTCGATCAGGTGCGCCCCTTGGCCGAAAAATATTATGGACCGATTCCTGCGCGCGAACTGCCTGCCCGTATCGATTGGCGTGAACCGCCGGCGACCGCCGCACAGCGCGTGACGCTGGCCGATCCGCAGGTCCGCCAGCCGATCTGGTCGCGGCGTTATCTGGCGCCGGGTTATGTTTACGGCAATACCGAACATGCCTATGCGTTGGAAGTGCTGGTCGACATTATTGGCGGTGGAACCACCAGCCGTCTTTATCGCAAGATCGTGGTCGAGCAGAAAATCGCGGCTGGCGCGGGGGCCTGGTACGACCCGTCGTCTCGTGGGCCGAGCAGTTTCGGATTTTACGGTACGCCGCAGCCGGGCGGGGAACTTGAGCCGGTTGAAGCGGCCATCGATGCCGAAATTGAAGAACTGCTGCGTGACGGCGTTACCGAAGACGAGGTGCGGCGCTCTATTGCGCGGCTGCAGGCCGACTCGGTCTATGCCCGGGATTCGTTGCAGGGGCCGGCCCATGTGCTGGGTAGCCGCCTGGTAATCGGGCTGAGCGTCGAGGATGTGGAATCCTGGCCCGAGAGGATCGGCGCGGTCACGGTAGAGGCCGTTAATGAAGCGGCGCGGGCGGTGTTGTCCGGCGATGCTTCCATGACGACGCTGTTGTTGCCGAAGAAAAGTACCGAAAAGGGAGACGGGTGATGGCTAGGTTGGCGCGGAACGTTCTGCCTGTCTTCCTGCTGCTTGCGGCGGGCTTGTTGTTCGTGCCCCGCGCGGCGTCGGCGGTTACGGTTGAACATGTTGAAAGCCCCGGTGGCATTGTTGCCTGGCTGGTGCGTGACAGCATGGTGCCGCTGGTCTCCATCGAGTTTTCGTTCCGTGGCGGAGCGGCGCTGGATCCGGCCGGGAAGACCGGAATGGCCGAATTGACCAGCAGCCTGCTGGACGAGGGCGCCGGCGATATGGATAGCCAGACCTTTCAGCGAAAGTTGAGCGACCTGGCGGTATCGATCAGTTTCGGCGCGGGCATGGACACTTTCAGAGGCAGCCTCAAGAGTCTGAATCATACACGTGACGAGGCCGCCGACCTGCTGGCGCTGGCACTTACGAAGCCGCGTTTCGACGAGGATGCGGTAGAGCGTATTCGTCAGCAAGTTCTGGCCGCGTTGACGCGTCAGTCCACGGATCCCAATAAAATTGCCGGGCAGGTATGGTGGAAAGCGGTGTTTCCGGACCATCCTTACGGCTTGCCGTCGGAGGGCACGGTCGAGACGATCGGCGCCATTACCGTCGATGATATGCGCGGGCTGGTTTCGGAGCGTTTCTCCCGCGATCAGCTTATCGTTGGCGTGGTTGGCGATATAACGCCCGAGGAACTGGGGCCGTTGCTGGATCGCGCCTTTGGCGGTTTGCCGGCGAAGGGCAAGCCGTTCACCTTGAGCGAGCCGAAACCGCAGGCCGCCGGCCAGATATTCGTGGTGGAACGCGACGTGCCGCAAAGCGTCGTTCTGTTCGGCCATGGCGGAATCAGGCGGGAAGACCC
>JAOUMF010000516.1 GCA_029881615.1 Alphaproteobacteria bacterium
TGTCGACGCTGGCGCTGGGTTCGGTAATCGCGCTGGCCTCGATTATCGCCGGCGGTGTTTATGGCATGAAATATCTGGAAGAAGGCAGTCTGGGGGGCGCGTTAAAGGCTTTGTTATCGCGCGGATAATCGGGCCGGTCGGTCGGCGCCGCTATCATTCGTTATGGTAGGCGCCTTTTTTCAGGACAATGGTGATAAGGCCCCGGGTTTCGCTCCAGGTTACCAGTTCATGACCGGCGGATTTCGCGAATACCTTGAAATCCCGGATGGTCGCCGGATCCGTGGCCAGCACTTCGATATGCTCGCCGGGTTCCATGGTGTCGATCATGTTTCGTGCCCAGATAAGCGGCATCGGGCAGTTCATGCCCTTCATGTCCAGAGTCTGCGCAACGCGTTCCATATGTGCCATTTTTTGTCCATTTTTGTTAATTTATCCGGTCGACGCTCTATGGCGATGTACCGGACAGCAACCCGATATCATTAGAACGTATTGATCGCTGAATTATTTCACGGAATGAATAAAACAGGCCCGCGACAATTGGACACAATATAAAAGTGGTTACTCTGCAATTTTCCTGCAGCCAATATGAGGTATACGAAAAAGCCCGCGCCGAAGCGCGGGCCTGACCGTAGATATTTGGGTAATGCCGATCGGTGTTTCAGCCGCAGCCGGCAAACCCGTCGGCTTCCATTTTGGCTTCGTAGGGCGCGGCCACGTCGGGGCCGGGGGTAAGCCCACCCTTCACGCTGTCCCAGTCTTCGGGTTTCAGGATAACCAGCCAGCCTTTATCGTAGGGGTCGTCATTGGCGACCGCAGGATTGCCGACAAGATCCTCATTCACCGCCACGACTTCGCCGGCGGCGGCCGATTTGGCGGGGCCGACCCATTTGCCGGATTCGACCGTGGCGCAGGATTTCCCAGCCTTGACGTCGCGACCGACCTTTTTCGGGGTGAAGGCCACAAGCTGGCCCGCCATGGCGGTCGCCACCGAAGTCATGCCGATCTTGACGGTGCCGTCGCCGACCTCGGTAAACCAGATATGGTTGTCGACGTCGTAGAGCCGGTCTTCGGGAAGGTTGCAGCCGCGTACATTGGCCATGGTCAGGGTCTCCTGTCTTTGATTTTTCACCCGGGGCGGGCGCGATTTCCGTCGGCCCCGGCAAATTCAACTCTATTTATCGTTCAATTCGCGTTTGTGCGCAACGGGCGCGATGCACAGCAGAAATCGCCCAGTTCGGCCACCTGCATCTTGCCCGTGATGAACAGGTACAGATGCCGCGCCACCATCGCCATCATGGCGAGGCGCCGGTTGGTTTCTCCGTGAAGGGGATCGAGCGTGATCAGATTGAAGTAGTAAACCAGCTCGCGGCAGGTTTCGCGGCAGGCGTTGAAGCTGGGATCGCCCTGGGCGGCCTGGCGGTGCAGCGCCAGCAGGCGAAATCCCTCTTTCAACGCGTCGGTGGGCGCCTTGTCGTGGGCGGTCAGCCAGTGTTCGACAATTTCCTCGCCGAATTTCAGGAACTCAGCCGCGGCTTCGGCCGGCCTGGCGGCATTGCGTTCCAGATAGTCGATCCCGGCCTCGATGTCGGCAAGCGGTCTCATGCCAGTCCCTTTTCCTTCAGGAAGCCCATGGAGTCCGAAACATTTTCGTGGATGCCCACCTGTTTCGGGCTGAGGCCCAGGGCCAGGCCCAGAAGCTGGGTGAAATAGATGATCTTCACGTTGCTCTTTTCGCCATGTATTTTTTCGGCGCGGATCTGGTGCATTTCCAGGCCCGAATGGCAGGTCGGGCATTCGGTGGCGATAACTTCCGCGCCCGACGCCTCGGCGGCGCGGATGATATTCATCACCAGCTTGGTCGAAGTGTCGGAGTCCGACAGCGTATGGGCGCCGCCGCAGCAGGCGGTCTTCAGCGGGAATTCCACATTTTCGGCACCGGCCGCCCCCAGCAGATCATCCATGTAATGCGGTTTCACGGTTGATTCGCTGCCCTCGCCCTGATCCTTTTCGGGGAAGATATGGCGCGGGCGCGTATACATGCAGCCGTAATAATTGGCGATCTTCAGGTCCTTCAGCGAGTTTTTCACGCGCTCGCGGATGCCTTCCTCGCCCAGCGAATCCTTGATCCAGTCCAGCGCATGGATGGTCTCGACCTGGCCGGCCTCGTAGGTTTCGTGTCCGGCCTTTTCCGACAGCTGGCCGACCACTTCGACCGACGCCGGGTCGTTCTCGAGATCGTATTCAGCCTTCTTCAGATTGTGATAACAGCCGTTGCAGGGCGCCATCACGGTGTCGTAGCCCATCTCGTTGGCGGCGATCGACATCACGCGTGACGACAGATAGGTCTGGATCTTGGGGTCAATGTTCTTGACCTCCATCGCCCCGCAGCAATTCCAGTTCTTGACCTCTTCCAGTTCAAGCCCCAGCGCCTTGCCTACTTCCTTGGTCGAGCGGTTATAGGAATGGCCGGTTCCTTCCAGCGCGCAGCCGGGATAATAGGCGACCTTCTTGTATTTCTGTTCCATGCTCATCCTCGTTACTCGCCCGGTTCCGGCAGTTTCAGCGCCTTGCGGTGCGCGGCTTCCCGTTCGTCGACATATTCCTTGATGGCGGCGCCGGCGCGGCCCCAGCCGCGGGTTCGCGGGCGAATGAGATTGGCCAGGCCCATATGCATCATCAGCTTGATCGGCAGATGGCGGATCATTCGTTTCACCATTTCGATGACCCATTCCTGCATCAGCGGCTGGCCGGTGCGGGCAAAGAAGCTGCGCAAAACCCGGCCTTCCTCGATCTTGCCGGTCTGGA